>JADGEA010000443.1 GCA_016744615.1 Flavobacteriaceae bacterium | reverse complement strand
TTAGTAATAATGATGCTAATTGAATTGTTTAAAGATTCAATAAGCTTGTATTACCTAATGAGTGTGTTTGTTGTAACAGTAGTTTTGATATTGTTTTTATGGAATTCAGAAAAAAAACAATCTAACTATTTTTCTTCTTTTTGGGTAGAAAGTATCCCTATATTGTGGTTTGGAATATTTAGTTTATTCCAATTTTATTTTGATATTTCTTGATGTAACTTTTCTTTTATTTCCTTTTTGTCATTCAAAGGCATGGTCTTAATATCCGATTTTTTAAAGACCTTGGAGAGTTTTGTGTTGTTTATAGTGTATTCTCTACAGGCTTTACAATATATTAAATGAATGTTTAGCTTAACCTTTTCCCAAAAGGATGCTTCTTTGTATTGACTTTTATCACAAACGTGACCAGCTTCTTCGCATTTCATAATATATATTTAAAACCAGTTTTCTTTTAAACAATCAGCCATAGCTTTTCTTGCTCGATGAATTATTACCCATAAGTTAGACGGAGAAATATCAAATTCTTTACAGATAGCTTCTGTATCAAAATTATCAATTGTTTTCATCTTAAAAATACGCGCTTGTTTTTCGTTTAGATTGTCTAAACAATTATAAATGGCAGTTCCTAATTCGGTGTTTTGAATTGTGTCTTCTGCGTTTTTATCATAAGGGTCACTAACTCTTTCTTCTAACCAATCGCCTTCAGATTCTTCATCGGAATAAGTTATTCGAACTTCAGCCTTTCCTTTATTAGAATTAATTTTCCGATAATGATCAATTATTTTTCTTTTTAGAATTGAAATCAACCAGGTACGTTCCGTAGCCTCTCCTTTAAAATTATCTTTTGATTTTAATCCAGCAAGAAAAGTTTCGGAAATTAAATCCTTAGCAATTTCACTATCGTTAACTCGGACAATAGTAAAATTGAACAAATAATCGGAATATTTATCCACCCATAAATTAGGATTAAGTTGATTATTTGACATAGATACTTTTTTTACAAAAATAGGAAAGTTTTTGTTTTAAATTAAAACTATAATTATAGCAATCCAGCTCTCTTTAATAAAGCATCTGGATTCGGTTTTTTTCCTCTAAATTGAATGTATAAATCTAAAGGGTCTATAGTACCTCCTTGAGAGAGCACCGTGTTTTTAAATTTTGAAGCAACCTCTTTATTGAAAATTCCTTTCTCTTTGAAATAAGCAAATGCATCTGCATCTAACACTTCGGCCCATTTATAACTGTAATATCCTGAAGAATATCCTCCTTGAAAAATATGCGAAAAAGCAGTGCTCATACAATTTTGCTTTACATCGGGATATAATTGAGTGTTTGAGAATGAATTAGATTCAAACTCTTTAACGTCCTTTGTTTCTGAAGGATCTTTTCCATGCCAAGCCATATCTAACAAACCAAAACTAATTTGACGTAGCGTTTGCATACCTTCATGAAAAGTGGCAGAAGCTTTTATTTTTTCAATTAAATCCATTGGGATTATTTCACCGGTTTCAAAATGTGTTGCAAAAAGCTCTAGAGCTTCTTTTTCGTAACACCAGTTTTCTAATACTTGACTTGGTAGCTCTACAAAGTCCCAAGAAACATTAGTTCCAGACAATCCTTTATAAATTGTATTAGCAAGCATACCGTGCAAGCCGTGACCAAATTCATGGAATAAA
>JADGEA010000442.1 GCA_016744615.1 Flavobacteriaceae bacterium | reverse complement strand
CTAATGGCTCTATTGTTTTTTATATAAACAGAAAGCCACATGGTTTCTAACTGCAATGCTTTGGCTTGCTCTTCAACAAAAGTTAGCAATTGTTGTCCAATTTTTAAGGGTATAAAATCATTTAAAATGTAGATTTTTTCAAGGCAACAATTGTTTTGTGAAGCAATACTTTTGTGTTTAGCGTTTACTAGTAATTTTGCATAACCAACAGGTAAATCATCGACATAAATAAGATAGAAAAGGTTCTTAGGGTTGCATATATCTTGTTTTATTTTAGAAACTGAAAAATTCTCGTCAAGGTATTTTAATAGATCATTTTTATCATCTATATAATGACCATGAGATTCAGCTATATAATGACCATGAGATTCAGCATATGTTTGTCGACCTAAAAGTGCCAAAACTTTTGTGTCTGCTTCTTTTGCTGATTTTATTTTAATCATTGTTCTTTTTTTTAATTCGTAAACGTCTTATGTGGTAGCCATGTAGAAATACAGCAATAGTACAGCCTATAATTATCGGATTTGCGCTAATTAATACACCGTATAAAATGTAAATTACATTAGCAATTAGCGAGATTAATCGAAGTATATATTCCCCTTTAGTGGACATTGAATATAAATTGATGATTAAACCTGCGTAACCAATACTGTCAATTAAAACGGGATTCATATGTTATATTTTTTTTGAAAACACAGGTGTTTCCATTATTAGAAATTACACTATACTTTATATAGTTACAATATTAAGTATATTATTATATATTTGCAATAACGGTCAAAAATGATAGTATAATTAAATTGGAAATATGCATAAATTCAATGGAAAAGAATATCCCTGCTGTTCAACTTTAGCAATGGGAATTATTGGTGGAAAATGGAAAACAGCTATTCTATATAATTTGATGTCTACTACACTGCGTTATAATGAACTTAGAAAAAAAATGCCTACGATAACTGAACGCACTTTGAGTTTGCAGTTAAAAACATTAGAAAAAGATGGAATTATAAAGAGGAAAGTTTATACCTCAAAACCACCCCTAAAAGTAGAATACTCTTTAACTGAGTTTGGTAAAACTTTAGGGCCCTTGTTAGAAGCTATTGTAGATTGGGCAAAATATGCAATTGAACATGATGCAGATTAAGATAAGCAATTCTATTAGGATTTTTTAGAAGTACAATCTTCCACAAACATAACGCTTCCCTCCTACGTCGTCGCATAAAAAGTGTTTACTCACACACACTATTTTAATAAATAGGTGCTCGGGTATCTTAAATGATTTTGGCTATCGCCTAATCTTATCCTTCGATTTTATTACTATTGCAATAGAAAATTTGATGTTTATTAGATACCCTATTTATGGGGTTTGAGTGTTACAATAAACTGTGCATCTACCCAAAAAATATCTACATTCTCATATTTGTCTGAGCCCACATTTCTGCTAAAGAAAAGATATTTTCCATCGGGAGTGATACTTGCAGAAGCTTCCCAAGCTGGGGTGTTGATATGCTCCCCTAAATTAATTCCATCACCCCAAGTACCGTCTTTTTGTTTAAAGCTGATATAAATATCAGAATCTCCAAAACCATTTTCCCTTTTTGCATCATATAATAAATAGGATTCATCAGGAGCAATAAAAGGGTGACTTAGAAAGGTTCCTGTATTGATAGTCTTGGGT
>JADGEA010000441.1 GCA_016744615.1 Flavobacteriaceae bacterium | reverse complement strand
AAGTAATTAATCCCAATGCAGCAGGGATTGATGTGGGTAGTCGTAGCCATTGGGTGGCTGTAGGACAAGACTCACAAGATGTCAAAGAATTTGGTGTTTCATCAAATTTAGAAACAGTATGCGCTATGGGTGGAGCCGGAAAATGGGTTGATTTTTTTAAGTTTGACTGGAGAAAGAATAAATGGAATCTGGTATTTGTTCTCGGTCTGATCTTAGGAGGATTTATAAGTCATCAATGGTTAACACCTAACCAGACAATTGCTTTGAACCCGCAAACAATTCAAGACCTTTCAGATTTAGGAATAGCAAATGCAGGCTCTACTTATTTGCCCAATGAAATATTTAGTATTGAGGCCATATTCACTTTAAAAGGGTTTTTGATACTAATTAGTTCCGGAATTTTGGTTGGTTTTGGCTCACGATATGCTGGTGGCTGTACTTCGGGTCATGGTATTGTTGGATTAAGTAATTTATCACTAGAATCTGTCATTGCCGTTTCCGGATTTTTTATTGGCGGATTAATCATGACCTGGTTAATCTTACCATATATACTTAAATTATAATGAAATACTTTAAATACCTTTTTGTTGGACTTTTATTCGGAATTACCTTAAGTAAGTCAGAAGTAATTTCTTGGTATCGCATTTACGAAATGTTCAAATTACAATCCTTTCATATGTATGGGGTTATTGGGTCTGCAGTTGTTATCGGAATAGTTTTGATGTATTTGTTTAAAAATGAAACTCTAAAAACCTATAAAGGCGAAGCTATTATTGTAGCTCCCAAGAAAAAAGGTATTTACCGAAATTTAATTGGTGGAATTATTTTTGGCCTAGGTTGGGCATTAGGTGGCGCTTGCCCTGGACCAATGTATATTTTGGTTGGTAAAGGCGTTGTATCAATTTTAGTTGTTCTTTTTGGAGCCCATATTGGCGCATTTTTATACCATGCAATAAAACATAAACTGCCTCATTAGGTTATTACTTTCTTTAATTTTTTATGATAATAGTACCAAATAATTACAATAAATATTATTTGAGCAATAATCGAAAAAATAGATCCTTCAAAACCAAAATCACCACCATTTAATAGATTGTTTTCGGTTATTTTAAACTCTATAATTGAATAAACATCTTGACCACTTACATTAAAACCCAAAAATGCCTGTGTCAAATTCCAGCTAAAATGTAAAGCTATCGGAAACCAGAGGTTTTTAGTAAATGTATATGATATTCCTAAAAGTATCCCCGCTAAAAATAAATCAGTAAAACCCATTAAATCAATATTAGGGTTAAACCCATGTATTGCCGAAAAAAGAATGGATGAAACAACTAGCGCTATATATTTGTTAAACGAAAGCATTAAATTTCTTAAAATATAACCTCTAAACAATACTTCTTCAACAATGGCAACGATTACATAAATTAATATAGATATTATTACCTCTTTAGGATCAAATACAATTTTTTGAAAGCTGATTTCATCAATAAATAAAAGCAACAAATATCCAGCAATCATAATAAAAGCACCAATAACAATACCGTAATTAAATTCTTTTAATCTATTTTTAAAATGAAAACCTAGTGTCATGTCAATCTTCAATTGACGGATAAAGTCTTTTTAGTTTTATTCTTGAATCTTTTGTGGTAAATCTCCAGTTGATTTTTGAATTTTTATTA
>JADGEA010000215.1 GCA_016744615.1 Flavobacteriaceae bacterium | reverse complement strand
CTCTCATGTTTTTGCATAAGGCGTGCGCTGAGAATTCCTGTTGAACCATTTCGTTCAGTATGAGACACAATAATCATCTTTCTGGTTCTGGTAGTACCATTGCCGCTTTGGCTATGGTGATCTTAGATAATCCTATGTGCCCTGTAACTGGACATCGCATTTGTAATGATTGCATGAAAAGTTGTATTTATCAAAAACAAGAACCTGTTAATATTCCACAATATCCTATCATAAATTATGCAAAATTAAAAGAAGAATTAGATAATCGTATTACAACTGGCTTTGGCGGTGTGGCTGAATACGGTATTACTGTACATTGGGATATTTTTTAAGGTGGATTTATTTAACTTTATTACGTTGTCCTTATTTGCCCACAAGATTATAGTGCCACTGGCGATCTATTAGATGTACTAATCAATTCAACAATTGCTTTACAAGAAGTAACAAGTGTTATAATAGTGGGTGATTATAACTGAATACAGTATTCTGCTGATCATGGCATGATCAAACATTGGATATTGTGGATTGAGTCTTTATTAAACCAAGAGCGAGTATAAATATGGCAACCTTATCTATTGATGGAATTGATGAAAAAATCATAACTCAATTACAAGTCAAAGCAAAACGCTTTAATACTGATATTAATAAATTAGTGATACAGTTCATTAACATTGGTATAAATAACCACGAGCTAACCAACTCACCTAATATTAATTCTCTATTTGGTCTAATTCCCTCATCAACTGATGGTATGGAATTACAAAATGCTATGAGAGAAGAATAAAAGATGCGTAGCGTTATATTTGATACCAATATTTGGATATATTTGTTAGAAGGCAGATCAGAACTCATTAATTTAAAAAATGAAATTGCCCAAGGAAAGCTGGTACCAGTATTAACACCAGTAGTTTTTGCTGAAGTGTTAGGATGGCAAGAAATTACTCCCACAGAAGAGAAGGCAATCAGAGAATATTTTGCTTCTCTTGAAATGTTACCAATCAATATGGAACATTGGGAACAAATTATTTCATGGAGAAAGCAAGGTGTTAAAAAGAAAATGCCTGATTTGCTGATTGCTGCCATTTCCAAAAAGTCCAATTATCCCGTACTAACAAGAAATGTAAATGACTTTAATAAATTAGGTATAGAAGTAGAAAATCCTTGGAAGGAGAATAGTTAAATTTATAGATTCATGTGGCGTTGTTGCATAATAACAAAATATTAATTAATAATAAGTTAGTTACTGTTTTAGTTATTTTTATTCAAATCCATTGCGATTAATAACTTAGCAATATTTATGCAACAAAGCCGTTTTGTTACCAAAATTTTAAATAATCTAATAAGCCGTCTCGTAAAATATTTTTCTTTTTATTTCTATAAAGAGTATTTTTTAATACTATTTCGCTTTGTTTGTTAGATAAATTTTTTTCAAATCATCATTATTATCAATATCTAAAAGATAAGCGTGTTTTTTAAATGTTTCATATGTTTTTACTCGTAGCTCCCATCCCACTTTTTTATGAAGTTTTTCAGATTCAATCAATAAATCAAGATATTCAGATGAGGTTAAAGGGTCTGCTTTCAAGGCAATTTCATCTAAACGACGAAGATTTTTTTGAACTTGTATGACCATTGTAAATACATCTTCAGCCACCTCTTCAAATTCGTCTTTGATATTGGATAGCATTAACTGTGCTTTACTCATACCCTTAACAGCATTATTATACTTATGTTCCAAGTCTTTAACTGTTATAGTTTTTTTCTCGGTAGCAGATTTAAATACATAGGCTGTGTTACTGTGTTTTGACCAATGACATCCGCAAACATCACAGTAACCATCGCTATTCATTACAATACAATTTACTTTTTCATCATCATTTCTATATGTACAGTTATGATGACAAACTGTATGACATTGTAGGCATGTCATATTATATACTCCTTTTGGGAGTGTATATCGCTTCTGTGTTGGCACATCTATTGTAAATTTAAAATTTTTATTTCTCTCTATCTCTGTTTTTCTTTGCTTAATTATAATTTCTGTGTATCTGAATTTATCTGATAAATTATTTAATTTTAATAATCTAGCATTGATTTTTGATAGCATAATTATGATTTATGCTTCAAGATATTCTTTCATAAAAAACCTATTTTAGAATCAATCTAAAATTGATAGAACACTATTATGTTTTACCAAAATTTTAAATAATCTAATAAGCCGTCTCGTAAAATATTTTTCTTTTTATTTTCATGAGGAGTATTTTTTAATACTACTTTGCTTTGTCTGCTAGATAAAATTTTATTCAAATCTTCATTATTATCTATATCTAAAAGCTTAGCCTGCTTTTTAAATATATCGTAGGTTTTTACTCGCAGTTCCCACCCTTCTTTTTTATCCAGTTTTTCAGATTCAATCAATAACTCAAGATATTCAGATGAGGTTAAAGGGTCTGCTTTCAAGGCAATTTCATCTAAACGACGAAGACTTTTTTGAACTTGTATGACCATTATAAATACATCTTCAGCTACCTCTTCAAATTCGTCTTTGATATTGGATAGCATCGACTGTGCTTTACTCATGCCCTTAACAGCAGTATGATACTTCTGTTGTAAGTCTTTAAGTGTTTTAGTTTTTTTCTCTGTAGTAGGTTCAAATACATAGTCTGTGTTACTGTGTTTTGACCAATGGCATTTACATATATTACAGTAACCATCACTATTCATTGCAACACAATCTGCTTTTTCATCATCATTCGCAAATGCACAGTCATGATGACAAGTTATATGACATTGAAGACATGTTGTATTATATTTGCCATTTGGGGCTTTAGAACGCTTTTGTGTTGGCACATCTATTGTAAATTTAAAATTTTTGTTTGTTTCTATTTCTGCTTCCCTTTGTTGGATAATAATTTCTGTTTGTCTCAATTCATCCAACTTTGATAATCCGTCATTAATACGCGGCTCAAGCCCTATAATTGTTATTTCAAGACGTTTTCTTTCATCCAAAACCTCTTTTGTTAATTGAAGACTTTGAGGTTGTATTTTTGAGAAAGCATCAAAAAATGTTTGAAACGATTTTTTGCCCATTTTCCAAAACATGGCATCAAAATCCATTTCATCGTCATTTGTATTATCAGCAAACAATGCTGAATTATTAAATTTAAAAAATTTAACATAAGGTATTTCAGCTTCTCGAAGTGCTTCAAGAACTTCTGGCTTTTTACCATCGCAAAAAGTAATTAGCATAAAGATATTATTAGCAATATCTTTCCCAAAAATAGATAAGATAGCATCAAAAATATATTTTTGTGACTCAGTTAATCGTGCTAACGATGCTTGAGCTACAAAACCAACACCATCAATCTGTTTAATACCATTAGGCATAGAAAAAAACTGTCTGATTTGTTCAGTAATTTGTCTATCGCGTTTTAGCCCTTCTGTTGCACCAAATCCGGGTGTATCTATAATTGTTAAATTAAAGGAGACTGCAGAACCCGTCATACTATGAATTGTATAAGCTGTAATAAATTGGGTTTGAGAATGGGCTTGAGATTTTTTGGTTTCTTCTGTAATAAGCTGAAAACGAAATTTATCCTGCCAATCCACACCTAAAATATGGTTTATCATACCATTGATAAGCGTTGTTTTTCCTGCTCCTGCTGCTCCCACAACTAATAATACTTTTTCAGTTGGTTGGCGAACATTTGGTTCTCCAATATAGTACTTAGCAAGCATTTTTTGCTTATCCATTAAATCTTTATTTAATACTAAACTATATGTGGATGGCGTACCTTCTTTTATGCATTCTGAGTATTCAAGCATATTATGAGCTAAGCGGTTTTCCATTATTGAATTCCTATTTTTAAATTTATTCCAAGAATTCAGCAGGCTATTTATCTTGGTTTTTGTAATAATATCAGAAAAAGATATTAATTTTTTTAGATTTTTTAACTTATCAAAGTAAAATTTATCTGTTGGCATTAGTATTTCTCCCATCACCTCATCATTGTTTATTAACCTCAAATCATTGCAATTTCTAGTTTTCAGGAAATTTATAATAGATGATTTTACTAATTTATCAGCAAAATATTTGTTATCAAGGCTCTCCATTCCTTGAGCCAATTGAAGTATAAAGTCATGAATAAGATAAGGATATGTAACTTGAAAATGATTAAATAATTCTTGATAAACATTTACAATCCAATCTAATAAGACATCTGCTATTTTATGACTGGGAAAATCATTTAATATTGAAGCTAATAGTGTTGGTAATTGAAGTGGTTTATTATCTCGTATGGCATAATGAATATCTACAAATAAACCAGATAGAAGACAATTAGAAGATACTAAAAAATCTACAAATTTTTTTTGGTCAGAATTATTGTGCTTGATAATACCAAATTCATCTACATCAGTAACACCACGTTCTTTTGCAAATGAGCGAATAACTTCAAAATAAGGCAATTTATTAATGACAGTTTGATAACTGAAAGAATCAATACCACCAGACCAATATGCAATTCTTAAATTAAAACAATCACCATCAACTTCTGATTCAAGAATTAACATTGGCTCTGATTTTAGTAAATTAAAAATTCGCTTAATTGTTGCTTTACCACCACGTTTATTATTGTGTTTCCAAATCTGCCCTAAAAATTCAACATAGTGAGTTCCTTGGTTTATATAGGGTGGTTTTTCATAAAAAACCTGTAACCCTTGAGAAAGAGATAACTCTATTTGTGGAAAGTTATTATGCTGATGAGGAGTTGCAATAATTATTGTAAGTGGCGAATTTTTTGGATGCTTATCTTGTATAATCTCAGATGGGCGTAAATCTAAAGACCACTCATCCATTATTTTTCTATACTCAATTGTTTCTTTGTCTATATCCCTCTGTTGCAATGCTTTAGTAAATAAAGTTTCTCTATGATATTCAGCTAACTCTCTTTGTAAAGTTTGTTCCTGTTCAAGTCGAAAGTTTTGAAAAGCTAAATTTTTTTGATTTATTTCTAAGTTAATGGATTGAATAAATGATTGAATTTGTTGTTGCTGCCCGAATTGTAGCTCATTTAACTTAAACTGAAATGATGTCCTTGCTTTTTCGATAGTTAGCTGATGTTCAAAGCCCAAATAAGCCATGCGTTCTTGAAATACTTGCATATCTATTTGGCGTTTATCTGCTGCTTCAATTGTAAGAGCAGCCAACTTTAGTTGATTTTCTTGCTGTTTTTTTGCAATTTCTTTATTTGCTTGTATAGACTTATTTGTATTTCTAGCTTGAATTACGCTTGAAATTACCATACCAACGGGAACTAATGGTAATAAAAATGGCAGAGGCATAATATTCTATTCCTTAATTATTAGTCATCACCCGAATTATTATCACATACACCATCATGATTATTATCGACACAAGTATGTGTTTCTTCTGAAGATTCATTTTGATTAGGTAAGGATTTATGACCATCATTTGTATCTCCATAAGTAACATGTTCTGTTTTTTTTCTAAAATAATGTTCATGATAAACAGTACCACTGTGTTCATGGTAAATAGTATCACTGTCACTATGCAAACTTACTAAATGTGGTGTATGCTCATTATATCCTTCGACATAAATTGCATTAGGTTGTTGAATACAATTATCTGAGTTATTTGTGTTTGTATGTTCAGAATGTGAATTATCACAATTAGAGTGGTATAAATTTGATATATCCTGACAAGAAGTAATATCTTCATGAATATTAGTGTGGTTATATATTTTATTTAAATCATCTAAAGAAGAATCTTTAAGAATTGTATTGTCCTGATTATTGAATTCAGTATCCTGATTAAGTAACTCATCTTGAGTTAAATCTGTTGAAAATAATATTTCATTCATAAATATGATCCCTGTATCATGCTATTCTGATAAGCAGTTTTCCTGTTGGCTAATCTTCAAAGTCCAATATTTTTTAGGTTAATGGATTGACCCGATTGTGATTACTTATAGTGCCCAATTCTCTCTATCAATTTCAATTTATGGTTGATAAAGTAATAAATACAATTATTGGTATCAAGTAAATATCCTTTAATATTAGCTTTCATTTTAGTTTTCATCAAAAAGGCTCGGACGATTGTTTTTATCCATTCTAGCTGCTTTAATATCTCTAATCCATTGTTCTGAATCTGCATCCTCATTTGGATACTTGGTTTTCGTTATAGATGCTAAGATATTTTCTCTTTGTTCTTTAGTCATTTGCGGAAGTTGACTATTTTCTGGTTTTTTTTGCATCTTTTCCAAAGATTCAAACAGCCATAACAAGATTTGTGGACTTTGCTGGAAAAAATTACTTAAAGCCGCTTGAACTTCTTGTGAAGTTATATTTCTTGTATTGATGTTTTTAGGTGCTTCTATATTAAGAAAAACATGAAAGTTTTTTTCAGATAATTCTTTAGTTTTCATCTTAATCTCCGTGCTTATCTTTAAATGTTGTTGAATTAGGCAATTTTAATTAAAAATGTGAACTAGTAATAGCTGCGCTTTGAACTCCTACAATAAAAATGAATTTTAGTTTAACTAAAATGTTTGAGCCAGATACACT
>JADGEA010000214.1 GCA_016744615.1 Flavobacteriaceae bacterium | reverse complement strand
AACAGAGAAACAAGGTATTGTCGGTAAAAGACTTAAAGCAGGTTGGAATCAAGCGTATCTATTAAAAGTCTTAAATATTAAAGTGTGAGTTTGCCCTGCTTGTAAAACTTTTTTTAAACGTAACTATTCATAAATATCGAATTGTTGTATAATCAAAAGTGTTAGCTTTTTAGCGTTGGCAAGCATTGGAAAATTGTGTATAAAATAAAATGCAACTATGCATTTATATTTTATTAAGCAATAAAGTGGCTGCAAGCGGCAATTTTACATAATGACCAATTATAGCTACAAATGTATAACGAGGAGCTTCTTAGAATTGATTATTTGAATTTTTCTTAACCCAAGTACAGAATATTAATTTCTAGAAGATTGCTTGTGGGATATTTGACATAATATAAAATTATAGCTATCAAATAAACCTAGAAGTTTATAAGCCGTAATTTCTTTTAACATAATTGTTGACGATATAGACCTAAAGGCACTATATCTACAATTATGTATAAATAGCCGTAAATACGGCTATACAGAAATTACTGTGTATTTGTATTATAATGTTCTGCGTTATGTTACTTTGCTTGGGTAAAAGCGAAGTTTAAAAGAACTACTTTTTCTTATTTTTTTCTTCTCTAATGTTTCTTAAAAAATGTAATGGAATACTCTTTGCCCGAAGCGACGATAGGAGTGAAGTGGGAATGTGTATGGAATGGGATTATTTGTTCTAACTTTTAAACGAATACGGAATCCCGTAAAACTTTACTTCTTAGATTAAATACATTTATGTTTAATCTAAAAATCAAATACAATGATAAAAATTGAAGCTATTAAGCCCGGACCAAAACCAAAAAAAGATGATGGGTCGTTAGACAAAAGAAGACGTGTTACTCCAGAAAAAAAGAAAGATTATCCGCCATTAAAAAAACACAAACACGAAAAGGGTGATTAATTGAATTAATCATTCAAAATTCAATTTCTGAAATTAGTTTTGTTTATAAGTAGCTTATATTGTTAATAATAATTATCTCATAATATGATATAATTAAAATGTTAAATTTATATTTGTAACTGAAAATCAAATATTTGGTTATGAATCGTATTAAAGAAATATTGGAACTAAAAGGGGTAAAGCAGACTTGGTTAGCTGAAAAGCTCAACAAGAGTTATAATATGGTAAATTCTTATGTGCAAAACCGAAGACAACCAAGTATTGAAATTCTTTATAAAATAGCAAATCTGTTACAAGTTGAAGCAAGAGAGCTATTAGATTCGAATCAATTAGTTTCAAAAGAATCTAATACTGGTGATACTGTAGAAATCCCTTTAGTGGGTTCTGTTTCTTGTGGATTACCAATTTTTGCAGAAGAAAATATTGAAGCACGGATATCTATATCTACAAAATTAATCCAAAAATCTACTAATTATTTTTTTTTAAGAGCTTTTGGTGATTCGATGAACAAAAAGGGAATTAATAGTGGTGATTTGCTATTGATTAAACAACAACAAGTCGCTGAAAATAAAGATTTAGTTTTAGCATTAGTAGATGATGATGCTACCGTTAAAGAGTTTATAAATAATGGAGATACTATTGTCTTAAAACCGCACTCTACAAATCCGAAACACCAACCTATAATATTAACAAATGATTTTAGAATACAAGGTATAGTTGAAAAAATAATATCACTTTAAAATAAAAATTATGGCAAGACAAAGTAAAAGAGGTAGAGACGCAGGAACTGGACAGTTTATCACTATCAAAGAAGCTAATAGAAGACCAAAAACAACAGTTGTTGAAACTATAAAAGTTGGAAGAACAAAAAAGAGAAAATAAGTGAATCAGAAAAAATTTAAAATATTATCAATTGATGGAGGTGGAATAAAAGGTGTCTTTCCTGCTTATTTATTAATGCTAATTGAATCTGAACTCGAAAAAAGGAAAGATGGAAGAACAAAAATATATCAGCATTTTGATTTAATAACAGGAACATCAACAGGAGGAATAATAGCATTAGCCCTTTCTTTTGGAATACCTGCAAAAGAAATCTATGAATTATATTTAAATAATGCTAAAGGTATTTTTGGTAACAAAAAAAGTTTTTTCAGTCAACTTTTTTCTGCTTCTCATAAAAGTGATTTTTTAGAAAATCTAATACAAAATAAATTTAAAGAGTATAACAATGGTATTGACCCTAGGCTAAAGGATTGCAAAACTGATGTTTGCATACCTATTTATGACCTAGTTAGAGGTAATCCAAGTGTTTTAAAAACACCATATCACGAAGCATTCACTAGAGATTTTCATATACCTGCGTATCAAGCTGCAATGGCTACAGCAGCAGCACCTACTTATTTTAGTCCATATTCAAATGAGTATACAGATTTAAATGATGTAAGTAAATCATTTGTCAATAAAGTTGATGGAGGTGTAATGGCTAATAACCCAACTTTGGTTGCTTTTTTAGAGGCTATTAAAGCTTTTAAAGTAGAAGCTTCTGATTTGGAAATATTATCAATAGGTACTGGTCATAAGAATTTTACTGATATAAATTCTAGAAAAAAATGGGGATTATATTATTGGATGATAAAAGACAAAAGAAAAAGGCTTATTGAATTATTTATGCAGAGCCAATCCCAATTAGTAGCAAATTATATAAGTCTATTACATAAAGGGATAGATAGAAGAGAAGATGAAAATTTTATTTACGATAGGATAGATGTTGAGTTAACGGATGGTAGCCAATTGGAAATGGATGAATGTGATAAAAATTTGATTTCAAATTTTGCCGAATTGGCAGCAATTGAATATCAATACAAAAGAACAAATATTTTAAAAAGACATTTTTATTAATAAAGAATTAAAATAATGAGTAATCAAATATTATTACAAATAGCGCAGTATCTAGATATATCGCCTACAGATTATAAAATAGCCCAAGAACGATTTAACGCAGTTAAAAATTGGCTTGATGATGGAGTATATAAGTCTGGCTATTTGCCCGATGTATACTTACAAGGCTCATTTAGACTTGGTACAGTTGTAAGACCATATCATAACGATAAAGATGGGGATTTTGATATTGACCAAGTTTGTGAATTGACAAAATATAGTGAATTCAAATCGTCTAAAGTTCTAAAAAATGATGTTGGAGATAGGTTAAAAGAAAATAGTGATTATGAAAGAATGTTAGATACTGAAGGTAAAAGATGTTGGACAATAGAATATGCTACTGAAAATAATCGACCAGGTTTTCATATTGATATTCTACCAGCTCTAAAATCTGATGAAGGAACGTTACATAATATTGATATTACACATAAAGAAGAGGACATTTATTCTTGGTCTACTAGTAATCCTAAAGGCTATTATTTTTGGTTTAAATCAAAAAACGCATACTCTCCTAGCTTCATTGAATCTCAAAGAAGTACTATTTTTAATGCTAATAAAGAATTGTATGAAATAGAAGAAAATGTTCCTAAACAACTCTTTAGGACTTCATTACAACGTGCTATTCAAATTATGAAAAGACATAGAGATGTTCATTTCGTTAATAAAGATTTTAAACCAATATCAATAATTATTACAACTATTAGTGCACAGGTATATACAGAAAGTAATATAATAGAGATAATTAATGAGTTTATAAATTATGCTTTAAGTAGAAACGAATTTTTGATAAAAAATGGATATTTAAATAAAGATGATATACTAGATTATTCAAATGGTAAATGGCTAATACCTAATCCAGTGGACTATTTAAGACCAGAAGCTGAAAGAGAAAATTTTGCCGACCGCTGGAATTTAGAACCCAAATTAGCAAACTCTTTTTTTGAATGGTGTCAACAATTGAAAAGAGATATAAACAGTTTTAAGAAAAGTGGATTTTCAGATAATCTAAATTTAAAAACTAAATCATTTGGAACAGGAGATAAAATCGATAAAATTTTAATAAAAGAAACTGAGAAGATACTAGAAAATGGGGTTGGTTTATTCTCTTCTAATAATAGAGAGCTACTGGATTTAATTCATCTTGGTATTGAAGGGAAAACAGAATGGGAGCCAATAAAAGAGTTAGCTCAAAGTTATTATGATAAGGCGGATGAAGGAGATAGTAAAGATGTAGCTAAAGTTAATTATTATCAAATCTCAAGACATAGAGGACGTACGTTTTCCAAAGAAGCAAGAACTGATATAGAAGATGTTTTAAGAAGAAATAGCGATTCAGCTTCCTTCGTTCTTTGTTGTAACCTTCTATTAGGTTCTGCTACTCAACAAATGATAAAAAACTGTATGGCCGAATTTAATTATGAAAATATTTTAGAATGGCCAATATTGAGATTGTATAACCGTCCTTTTGTATTAAAAAGCACCATACAAGTTTAACAATGAATATTTTAGATTTTATAAAGTCTGAATTAGCAAATTTTGGTTTGAAACTGATACCAAAAACCAATGGGAGGGAAGGAGTTGATTTTTTAATTGGAGATTATCAACTATATCTACAGCCTATGAATTTGGATGCAACACAAAGAAGTATCAAAATAACTAAAGAAGCTTTGGGTGTATTGAAAGGCGAATTATTTATCGTTCTAGTATTGGTTATAGATAATGAACCTAGAGGTTTTTATCTAATTCCATCAATAGAATTAGAGCAATCGAATAGTGATATCTTCCTAGAAAACAATGTAAAGTTAATGCCTAGTTTATCCAATTTGGAGATTAAAGTTTCTAGTAATACAATACCTCAATTGAACAAGTACTCATTTAGAAATATGGTTGATAAACTAAAATCTTAGTTTTATACTATTATGTAAAATAGAATTAGAGAGTTAATACGTTTTTACCCAGATGGAGCGTTGGCAAAACGGCCTCAGAAAACTTTGGTTAAAACAATAGGTGAATGAGCGTACATATTTTAGAGGTCTAGTAATAAATATTATTGATACTAACAAGGTTTAAAACTAGTTCAAAGCAATCTTAACAAGTTCCAATGTTTTCTAAAATATAGCGATTGAGCCGTGATTGTTTTCCAAAGTTTTGTGCAGCCTTGATTTTTTTTGTTTCTTTTTTTATCAAGAAAAAAAGATAATAAACTTTTAATAGTCACAATTTCAAATTTCATTTTTAAATATTATTAAACAGCTCAAATCAAAAAAAGTTGAATAATAGTACAATTAGAGCAAGTGTATAGAAATTTATTTTTCTTAAATTTTATACTCTTGCGGAAACCTTTACGAGAATGTCGTAGAAAAAAATATTGCAGGATTATTATCGAATACGCGAGATTTGAATGAATCTAAAAGGTTAGCTTTTTTTTGGCGTTGGCTTTGCGGTTGGATATTGAGTTTTAAAAAATTAATGCGATAGCATAATTATTTTAAAAAAGCAATTGAGCGCAAAGGCAGCGGCAATTTTACATAACGACTAATTATGGTACAATTTGCAAAACTAGAAGTTTCTTAGAATGGCGTATTTTAAAAAATGCTGAGGATTGTACGTAATATTCAAATTAAACGAAATGCTATTTGATACTATTAATTATACAATATGTTTAAAGACCCGAGGATAATGTTTTTAATGAAATAATTAAGACTGTGGGATATTTTACATAATATTCAATTATAGCTATCAATTGAAATTTAAACAAACTAGCCGTAAATTCTTTAAACATAATTATTAACGATATAGAACACTGGCGTGTTGCTATATCTATAATTATGTTCAATAGCCTGAAAAACGGCTATACAGAATTTACTAGCAATTGTGCTATAATTAATATTATGTTAAATAGAGTGTTTAACAAATCCTCTATTTTATCTTTAAATACAGATATAATAACATCTATTTTAAAGAAAGAAGATTCAAATTCAATAAAATATATCAACAAACTATTAGCATAATATTTTGTGTTGAATTCCTTGTTAATCTTCTTATCCTTCATTAATTTCGCAAATCGAAAATTTATCATTAAAATTTTAATTTTTAAATCTTTGATAAATATTTAAATTGGTAAATAAAAGCATGAGAAAACGAATTTTAGTAATTAACAGTGGCGGCGATTGTCCAGGTATGAATGCAGTTATTCGGGCTATAGTGAAACGTACTGAACAGGAGACTAAAACTGAAAGTGATATTGAATGGGAAATTATTGGAAGCATCAATGCTTTTGATGGAATATTAGCAGAACCTCTTGAACTTATACCTTTAAACAGCAAAACTGTTAGAGGAATACATGTAAAAGGTGGTACAATTTTAATGACCAATAACAAGAGAAACCCATTTAAATACCCTGTTAAACAGCAAGATGGAACTTTTAAAAATGAAGATGTTAGTGACAGACTTATTTATAATCTAAAGGTTCATGGCTTTGATGCTGTTATTCACATTGGTGGAAATGAATCACATAAAATATCTCAACAACTTTATAAAAAAGGCGTAAATATCATCGGGATTCCAAAAACTATCAATAATGACCTATCTGTAACAGATTATACATTCGGATTCCAATCTGCTGCCGAAACAGCAACTGAAGCTGTTGATAAATTAACTACTACAGCAAGTTCTCATAACCGTGTATTGATCTTAGAAGTTATGGGGCGTAAT
>JADGEA010000213.1 GCA_016744615.1 Flavobacteriaceae bacterium | reverse complement strand
ATTCAGGAGCTGATGCCATTAAACTTCAAACTTACACTGCTGACACTATTACACTAAACTCAAATCGAAATGATTTTATTATTAAAGGTGGGACACTTTGGGATGGGAAAACTTTATATGAACTTTACAAAGAAGCTTTTACACCTTGGGAGTGGCATAAAGAGCTCTTTGAGTATGCAAGAAGTATAGATATAGATATATTTTCATCTCCATTTGATAAAACTGCAGTAGATTTTCTAGAGAAATTCAGTCCAAATGCTTATAAAATAGCTTCTTTTGAAATAACTGACTATGAACTTGTACGATATGTAGCCTCCAAAATGAAACCTATTATTATCTCTACTGGTATTGCCACGAAAGAAGAGATATCAGACGTCATAAATATTTGTAAAGAGGAAAATAACCATAATATAATTCTACTAAAATGTACAAGTGCGTACCCAGCCCCTCTTGAAGATGCAAACTTAAATACAATTCCAGACTTAGCCAAAGAGTTTAATATAATGTCTGGATTTTCAGATCATACCATAGGAAGTACTGCACCTATAGTAGCTGTTACCTTAGGTGCTAAAGTTATAGAAAAACATTTTATTATTGACAAAAGTATAGGTGGAGCTGATGCAGAATTTTCTATGGAAGCAAAAGAATTTAAAAAGATGGTTGAAGATATAAGAGCTACAGAAAAACTACTTGGCACAATAGACTATACAATGAGTGAAAAAAAACGACAAAGTAGAAACTTTAGTAGAAGTCTTTATGTATCTAAAACAATTAAGCAAGGGGAGACCTTTAGCAATAAAAATATAAGAAGTGTCCGTCCAGGGTATGGTCTCCATCCAAAATACCTTAATGAGGTTCTGGGAACTAAGGCAAAAAAAGATTTTTCCTTTGGCGATAGACTCGTTTTAGATTAATATGATAAAAATTTTATTTCAAAACTATACTTTTTTATCTGCTAAAGAACAATTAGAACTCCTTAGTATTAGAAACCAAGAAAAAATAAGAGAGTTATCACTTAGCAATAAGTTTATTCAAGAACAAGATCATCTTCAATGGATAAGAACACTTAAGGAAGATAAAAATAAAGAATTTTACGCTATTTCAGTTGAAGGAAAAATTGTAGGTGGTATAAATATTTTTAGTCTAAATTTCCACCCTACTTGGGGGATATTCTTTAATGACAAAACTGAACTACTTACTAAAGCTCTTGTCCCATTATATTTTTTAGAATATATATTTGACAAATTCAATATCAAAACTATTCATTCTGAAATTTTATCTAACAATGAAAATGCTCTCTCTTTTAACAAAAGTCTTGGATTTAAAGAAATCTCAGTAATAAACGATATAGTAAAACTAGAATTGAGCTATGATAACTTTAGCAAAAAAAAGAAAAGTATCTTACTAAAACCACTTCTTAAAAAAATGAAGTTATTTGATTTTACGATAAAGGCCTAAAATATGAAAGAGAAAATTGAAAAACTTATAATAGTTACACTTATTGAATTCAATGAAGAACTAGAAAATGAAAACCTCAATAACCCTACAAATAAAACTGCTCTATATGGTGTAAACGGTACACTCGATAGCCTTGCCTTAGTATCTCTTATTACAGATATTGAAGAGAGAATATCTGATGCCTTTGACATAGACATAGTACTAGCAGATGAAAAAGCTATGAGTCAAAGAACATCTCCTTTTAGGGATGTGGAATCATTAACAGTTTACATTCATAAGCTAATAGAAGAGTAATAATGTCACAAATTATCGTCATAACTGGAACAAGAAAAGGTATAGGACGGGAACTTACAAACTATTATCTTAGTAAGAAGAATATTGTCATAGGTTGCAGCAGAGGTGAATCAACAATTACAGATAAAAACTACAGACACTATAAACTTGATGTGAGTGATGAAAAAGCAGTAATAAAAATGCTAAGAGCTACAAAAAAAGAGTTTGGAAAGGTCGATATACTCATAAATAATGCTGGAATCGCGTCCATGAACCATTTTTTAACTACATCCACTTCAAGTGTGCAAAATATTTTAAATACAAATTTTTTAGGAACTTTTATCTTTTCTCGAGAAGTCTCTAAAATAATGATGAAGCAAAAATATGGGAAAATAGTAAACTTTACAACTGTTGCTAGCGCCTTAAGACTAGAAGGTGAAGCTATCTATGCAGCAAGTAAAGCTGCTATAGAAAATCTCACACAAACAACAGCTAAAGAATTAGCACCTTTTAACATTACTGTGAATGCTATAGGACCGACACCGATAGAGACAGATCTTATAAAAACTATTCCAAAAGAAAAAATAGAACAACTCCTACAAAAGCAGGCTATTAAAAGGTTTGGTAATTTTGACGATATTAAGAATGTAATTGACTTCTTTATAAATCAAAAAAGTGATTTTATTACTGGTCAAGTTATCTATCTAGGCGGAATTCACAATTAAAGGTATAGGCATGTCTTGGCTAATTGAAAACTTCATCCATTTCAATACAAAAACAGCTATCATTCATAATGAAAAAGGATATACATATAAAGAACTTTTTTTAGAGATTGAATCTATTAAGAATAGTCATCTCAAAGATATAGTTAGTGGAGATGTTGTAGCTATTTTATCGGACTATTCATTTAAAAGCATTGCCTTACTACTAGCTCTTTATGAAAATCAAAACATTATTGTTCCTATTACCTCAGACCTTGAAAATGAGATAAATGAAAAAATAGAAGAATCGTTTGTAAATAAAATCATCAAAATTGATACAGAATATTCAATAATAAATAAAATACAACACAGTACACATCAAATGATTACAAATCTTCAAAACACAGAGAGTTCTGGTCTTGTTTTATTTTCAAGTGGAAGCACTGGAAAACCCAAAGCTATGATACATAACTTTAATAATCTAGTAAATCACTACAAAGATAAAAAAGAAAAATCTTTAAATATGATTCTCTTTTTAATGTTTGACCATATAGGTGGATTGAATACTCTCTTAAATGTTTTATCAATGGGTGCGACTATGATAATTCCTCAAGATAGAAATGCAGATAATATCTGTAAACTTCTTCAAGATTATAAAATACGCGTACTCCCATCTTCACCAACATTTTTAAATCTCATTTTAATGAGTAAGGCTTATGAAAAATATGATTTAAAAAACCTACGTATGGTTACCTACGGGACAGAGGCTATGCCTGTATCTTTACTTGAAAGACTTCAAATACTCTTTCCTAGAACAAAATTTCTTCAAACATTTGGCACTAGTGAAACGGGCATAGTCAATACCACTTCATTATCTTCAAACTCTACATATATGAAGATAGATGATCCAGAACAAGAGTATAAAATAGTCGACAATGAACTATGGCTCAAGAGTAAAACACAAGTTATGGGTTATTTAAATGCATCTATGGATAGCTTTACTGATGATGGTTGGTTTAAAACGGGGGATCTAGTAGAAACATCTGAAAATGGGTATATAAAAATCGTAGGACGGAGTAAAGAAGTAATCAATGTAGGTGGTGAAAAAGTTCTGCCTATCGAAGTAGAATCAGTTATTTTGTTAATAGAAGAAGTTGAGGATGTGATGGTGTATGCTGAAAAAAATATTATCACTGGACAAACTGTTGTTTGTGATGTTGTTCTTAATACTATGCTCGATTCTAAACAAACTAAAAAACTTATTCGACAAGCATGTAAAAATCAACTAGAGACATATAAAATACCTACAAAAGTAAACATTGTAAATAAAACAAACTTTAGTGATAGATTTAAAAAGATTAGAATAAAGTCTTAGATACCATACCATCAAGAAAAGGATAGTTGTGAAAAAAGAAATTACAGTACTTACCTATGGAACTTTTGATATGTTTCACATTGGGCACTTAAAACTTTTGCAACGACTTAAAGAGCTTGGGACAAAATTAGTCGTAGCTGTTTCAACTGATGAGTTTAATAAAATAAAGGGTAAGAAAACACTAATCCCCTTTGCACAAAGAGCCTTAATAGTTGAAAATATTAAGTGTGTTGATATGGTCATCGCCGAAGATAATTGGGAACAAAAAATAGACGACATCAAGAAATATAATATAGATATATTTTCTATGGGAGATGATTGGGAAGGAAAGTTTGATTTTTTAAAAGAATACTGTGATGTTGTGTACCTCCCTAGAACTGATAATATTTCAACAACACAACTAAAACAAGAGCTCAATAGCTTTTTAGATATTTACGAAAAGTAACCTATTTGAATCTTTCTCATAAAAAAATTTTTATCGCGCCTCATACACCAAGAACAACAATGTTCAAAAATGACTTATTAAAAAACTATCCAGACATTGATATTATAGGATTTATTGACAAATCAAAAAATGGGAATGATATTTTTAAAGTTGATACTATTAAATCACTAGAGTTTGACTATATACTCATCTTATCACAAAATCATTTCAACTCAATTTATCAAGATTATTCGAAAATTATTCGAAAAACAAAACTTATAAAAGTACTCCTAAAAAATGATATCTATTTTTTCCAAAACTCTCGACAAATATGGCTCGAAAAGTTTAAAAATACACCAAACTTTTTTAAAGAAATATTTTTAAAATTTTTTGTATATCTCTTTGACACTTTCTCAATACCAAGAACTAAAATACTCTTTTTAAGTAAATCGTTCATAGGTACAAATAACAAAATGCTCTATGTAACATCCTTAGAAAAAGGACTTAACTGTATCATGCTTAGTGATAATAATATCCAATTAAAAGAGCTTAATTCGCATAATATACCTTGCATAAACTTCAATAGCTTAAGAGCCTATTATCATCTTGCATCGGCAAAGATAGTTATACAAGACCAAGGTAATTCGAATAGTCTTCTCAAATTTTTAAGTCCAAACCAGAAAACATTACAATTATGGCATGGTGTCCCACTTAAACGTATGAATAGACTTACTGACGTAACCTATGACTATTTTACTAGCACTTCTAAATACGTTAATGAAACAAGTCTAAACACAGTAATTCCCTCAAAACAGCAATTTGAAACTGGATATCCAAGAAATGATTTACTCCTTAAAAAAAATCATACACAACTAGACTTGCTCTTTTATGATAAAGAGTGCTACGAGATAGCTAAAGAGAATAAAACTATCGTTTATATGCCAACACATAGAGAATCTGCTTCGAGTGTAAATAATAAAAGTAATGATTTAATACCTCTTGATTTTGCAAAACTCAATCAAAAGATGACTATGTTAAATACCTACTTTATCATAAAGTTACACCCTTTTGTTATGCAGTTTTATGAAGATATAAAAAATTCCAAGGCCTATTCAAATATTTTTTTTCACTCTATACAAGGAGATATATATCCTCTGTTAAAATATACTGATATTTTAATTACAGATTATTCTTCAGTCTATTTTGACTTTTTACTTCTCAACAAGCCAATCATTTTTTTTAATTACGATTACGAAGAATACTCTTCGAATATGAATGGTTTTGTATATGACTATAAAAAGAATGCACCAGGTATGAAAGTAAAAACACAAGCTCTTTTAGAAAATGAAATAGAAAAATCACTAGCTGACAAAGACGCCTTTAAAAAAGATAGGAAAGAAATACTTAGCAAGTTTTTTACCTATCACGATGAATTTTCTTCTCATAGAGTTCTTAAGGTATTACAATGATAATTGAACAGAAAACTCTAAACTTTTATAGTATTTTTAGCAAAATAATAAATAGTGTGATATAAACATAATGAACAAAAAAAATATACTAATTTATTCTTACCTTCTTAAGAGACTTGAGGATTTAATTCTATTTGCGAATAATTTTAAATCTAATTTTAATATAATTTTTATTATTCATGATGAAAGTTACATACCACAGTTAAAAAAGCACAATCTTGACTATGTAAATATATCTACTCATAAAAAGAAATCTATTTTATCACTTTTTATTTTAGAAACATTAATATCTAGTCCCATAATACAAAAAACATTAATACTTATAAGAAAGTATTCAATTGGTCAATATTTAAATGAAGTTATATATAATCATCACTGTGGTTATTACAAAAAAATGAGTGAAATAATCTTTCATGAATTTAATGTAGACTTATTTATAACACTTACAGATCGTCATTCCGACCCTAAAGAAATGGGGCTTTTTGCTGCAGTAAAAGTCTTAAATATCCCTATGTTTTTACCATTTATTATGGGCTGGAATCCAATATCTAATTATCTAGCTATAAAAGATAATAATAGTTTTACACTAACCAAAAAGTCTTCCTCATATCAGCACGCTGTATTTAAGAAATATGCTTATCAAGCATATAAAGAACACTATTTTTATCATGCATTTAAGTTTAAGGTACTTGATAAATTGGGAATATTATCTAAGATGCCTTGGTATAATGGTGGAAGCCCAATCAGTAGCATGGTTTCTGTACCCAATAAATTAACTTATAATAAGCATCCTAATATGGGAATAGATAGAAATAAATTAAGAATTTTAGGTGATCTATCATACATACCTTTATATAATGTTTATAAAAATAAAAAGATACATAAAGAAAATATCATGAATAAATATAATCTACA
>JADGEA010000212.1 GCA_016744615.1 Flavobacteriaceae bacterium | reverse complement strand
GTTGTGTAGCCATAATGTTTTCCCTTTTAATTAAAGTAGGGGGATTATGGCTCGCGCGAAAAGAAATAGTAAGAATGCTAGTTGATTAGGCGCTTACATATAACCCAATAACACAGAAAATTGAATTGAGATGATCTGGAGTAGCACTTTTTATAATTACTGTTGCCAAAATAGTAAGATGTTATTTTAATCAATTTTTAGGTTGCACTATAATTAAAAACACTTTAACTTGTCGTTATCTAAATAAATGACAAGTTAGTAACGGCTAAGAATGACAGAAAATCATAAGTTGAAAAAATTTAAATTTGATGAACCCCAACTTCAACATTTTTTTGAAGTGTTAGGGAAAGAAAGTAATGAAAAAATCCAGCTTTTTTATTTACTATCCCTAACAACAGGATTAAGAGTTAATGAAATATTAAACCTTACATACAGTGATGTAGATGAAAAAAATTCTATTTTGTCTTGTATCACAGTCAAACAAAGAAAGGTTGATATAGTAATAAATGCTTCTTTATTGGAAATTATTAAAAAAGAAAGTGAGTTAAACCCTTCCGATAGTTACATCTTCCAAAGTAAAAAAAGTAATAATGTTGTCAACAAACCAATAAAGCAGCTTTCGCGACAAGCTGTGAATTATGCTTTTAAAAAAGCAAAAGATAATACGGGTATCTCAATAACACCGAATAAGCTAAGGCATATGTACGCTACTGAATTTTTTAAAAAAATTAGTATGCAAGGTAGCCATGTTTTACATGAGAAAACGCTTAAGAAATTTAAATAAGCCAGAGTTTTAGTAAGTGATAGTCTAAAAGAGATATTTATATTATGGGTGCATTAACAACAACATTTAAGAGGGAATTATTAAAGTTTGCCCCTGAAGACCTTTATGATAAACAGATAATATCTTTAGAGAGTAATCCCCGAAGAAAAAATGCAATCTTAGAATTCTATGAGCATGCGAATAAAAATAACTCTACATGGTTTGAAAATAAATCATTAATTAATGATGCTTTGCATCAATATAAAAATAATTTGGTGAAATTAAAATCAATACGAACAGCATATAGCGATTACTCTAGAGTTCGAGGGCAATTCGCTACTTTCAAAAGAAGTGGTTTGATTCCTCATAACACCATTCTCCCTAATAATTTCGGTTATAAAAATGTTAACAATTCAAGCAGGTTAACAAATTCATTGTTAGCTAGTACTAATCCGATGTCTTTATCGTCAATAGAGAGTACAGAAATAGAGTACCTTGATGCGCTTGAGGTTGAACTTCGTCAAAACTTAGAGCTTCTTAAATCATATTCACAAAAAATAATATTTGATTCTTATAGTAAATTTGTATTGTTAGAAGAATTAATTTCAGGTAGTGATATTGATAAAATAGAAGAAGGGGGAGATCATCTAGACCCTAAAAATATATCTATAAAAAATCAAAAATTAAGTTATTTTTCAAAGGCTCACCCCAATGGTTTAGCAAATTGTGTAGCATATATCTATAAATATAAGAAACGTATGTTTGTAAAAGGATCTTTTTCTGGGAGCCATCACTTTTATGAACATGGTATTGACAATGTTCTTTGTTATTTGGGTTTGTCCTCTGAACTTATTGTTGCAATGATGAACGTGATAATTGATGAAATTGGAATAAATATAACCCCTTTAATAAATCAGAAAGTTAATACGACTCAACATAATGAATTTATTAAGATTAATCCTTGTGGTTCTATAGTTATTAATACCCTGAAAAAAAGGGCAAAAATAGTTCAACCAACAAAGTTAGATGCTACTTGGGTTGAGAGTTTACCTGATGTTGCGGATTTGTGTACTACAGAGATTAATGCTGAGTTTGCAATAAAGTTTGCTCTTTTAGTTAATGAGTATTTTATTGATGTTAGCGGGGAAAACTATTTGTTTTTGACAATTGGCAATGATAATAGCGGTAAAGGGATTAGAAAAATATCAACGATGGCCATTAAATCGACCATTAAAAAGTTTGCGAGTGATATATCAGAAGATTTAAGTGAGTTATCACCCACTATGGCCGGGATTAGAGCTTCAAAAGGTGTTTTAATTTGGCTTGAAAATGATGGTGATTCTGTAAAAGCTGCTAGATACCTGAGAAATAAAACACAAACAACAATTAATAACTATATCCCTAGAGCATTACAGGAATTGAAACATAGAAAAAGGATTCGTAAGTTTCAAAGCCTCTTAAGTGTAATTAATGCACTATCAACAGATAAGCCCAATGAATATTTAGGTGTTGAAGTTGAAGAGTATAAAAAAATATTGGAAGGTTTTTTTTCCGATGAAGATGCGGATGGCTGGATTATTGATGGTTTAATAACTAAATCAAAAGGAAAAAGGGAAGAAATAATTTTTAGGGTGAGTCAAGAGTCCATAATACAGTTAATTCAGGTGGCTAGAGAGCATCAGAATAAAGACATTCAAAAAAAATGTAAAAGTATAATTGATCTGATCGGTAGTAATGGTTCAAGAAAAATGAAAAGAATGTTATCTCAAGCGAATAAACAGGCGAATTTTAATGTTAAAAATAACTGATAACCAGTCACAGTCTGTTGAGGAATTAGAAGCCGAATCTAGTCAAACTCAGCCTGCTTGGATCGTTGAAGAAAGTGAGGGATTCTGGCTTGTACCTAAAGCTGGATTTTCACCCAAATTTAATCATGAAAAGCAAACTTGGAAAAATGTAGAAAAAGTATCTTTTAACTTCCCTATTTGTCCTCAAAGTAATTTACCTGATAAAAAATGGGCATTTTTGAAACAAGAAATGGAGGCAAGCTGTAAATTTCTGATACAACAAGAGCACATTGTAAAGTACGAGTATCTTGAAAGTTATATTAAAACGATATGTGACTTTGTTTATTTTTTAAATGAAAAGCTTGAAAGTAGCAATGCAAAAAAATTAATACTGTCATTTGCTCAAATCACTTCAGAAGATGTTTTAGAATATTTTGACTTCTTAGCGGAAGATGAGTCATTAGTTGAGTTTTTAGTTGATTTAGTTATTAGTGAACAAGATAAATATATCTCTTCAGGAGCTTTGAATATTGAATTGTTGCGAAAAGAACAAAAGATCTCCCATAGTTTGTTTAAAAAAATTAAAACTCAGTTAACACATAAGGTTAAATCAGAGTTAGGGCAGTTATCTAAGCGTGAAGCTTTACGAGAATACCCAAATGCCTTAAGAAATAAGCTTGATCGAGAACCTCAAGATATTGGCAAAATTAGTGAAACGAAGCTTTCATCAATAAAAACCCAATTAAGTTATTTGTTTGCGTCTAATACAGTGCTAAATGAACCATTTCATGTAGATATAAGGACTGACTTAAACTTTACCGATTCATTAGATGTATTAAATAAAAGGAGTACGTCATTAATACCGCTGCAAACATATAATTATATTTTTAACAAAGTTACTTGGTTCCACAAAGAGATTGCACCTTGTCTTTTTACTTATGTTCAAGATTATGTTGTTGAATTTAAAAATCTTACGTCACATATAGCTGAATCAACAATGAAAAAGAATGGCAAAAAATATTATGACCTTTGCTTTAAGAAAATAGTAATGCCTGAGCAGCTTAAATCTTTGAACATTAGCCAGTTTCAAGAAACTCAAACAAATCTAAGGAAAAATAAAGATAACAGTTATTACCGCGAGAACTTGTCAATACTTGATATATCAAGGTTGTATGGAATAGCAACTTTTCTACTTATAATTCTTTATACTGGAATTAGAGATTCAGCGACAAGAACCTTAAGCCGTGATTGCCTTCGAGTTAGTATTGTTGATGAGTTGTGGGATATTTGTTTCAAAAAGCTAAAGGATAAGGACACCAACGAATGGTTTAATGAGCTTAGGCCAATTCCAGAGTTCGTTTATTCTGCGATTGAAGATTTTTCTTTTTATGTTGATGAAATTCAGACGTATTTTGGCCTTGATGTCGATGAAGAATATTTATTTCCGAAGTTTCTAACACTATCATCAAAAGATGAGGAGCCAATGTCTTATGATGTTTTCATTAAGTGGTTAGATATATTTTCTGATTGGATTGAGGTGCCCGTCACTGATGATGTAAAACGTTGGTATCTTAGACCTCATCAATTAAGAAGAACATTTGCTGTTTTATTTTTCAATAGTTTCAACAAGCGGTTGATCGAAAGTTTGAGTTGGATGATGGGACATGATGATCTTGATACTACATTAGGTTATGCAAAAAGTGAAAATGATCAAGAGTGGCAATCAGAAGCTAAACTTTTCTTACAACAAATTGCTACTTCAAATGATCAGTACTTTGTTGAAATGAGTGAAGAACTTGCTCTTTTTGTGGAAAATATACGCCAACAAGAATCAAGTGTAGAAATTAAATTAATCAGTGAAGAATTTGATCTGCATATTCAAAAATTTCTCGATGGCAGAAAATTAAACTGGGAAGTCGTGAATAATGAGAAGCTGTTCATGTATGTTGAAGGAGTTGAAGAGTAAATGGCGGGAAGATATAAAAAAGGTGAGACATCACCTCACAAAAGAAAAGAGCAAGCTTTTAAAAAATTATGCATTAAAAATAAGCTTCAAGCATTATTAGATAGTAAAAAAGACAAATATGCATTTATATGTCTCCATCAATTTCGAAATCATAAAAGAAACAAAATAAGCCTAGATAGTATCCTGAAATGGACAGAACCGGATTGTGATATCTTTCCTGTTTCCTATGGTACTTTGAACAAGTACCCAGTGTTAAAGGGTGAGTTAGAGAGTGCGCTAGGTATATATAATACTGAGGTCTACGCTAAAAAGTTAGATAAAACCAAGGGCCGAAGAAAAGACAAAAGATCAACAACAGGTCTATCCAAAGATGAGCTAAAAGAAAAAGTATTAGATGTCGCAAATGAAAACCAAATGTTGCTTAATAATTGTATCACTATTTATCGTATGTACATGGATTTAAAAAGCACTATACCAGAAGCAGAACAAAATGAAGTTTATTATCAAAAAATGTTGAAACGTCATGCAAAAGGGCTTAAGCGTTTTAATTTGCAGTTAGTGGTTGATAACGAGAATGAATAAATGCTGATTACCACAAAAGATGCTGAACTATCAGGACTTGTAACTGCTTATTCTGATACATCTAAATACCCTTTGTTTTTTTATGAAAATGGTAACTTTTGCTGGGATCTAAATGATTATATTTATCATATTTCAGGAGGAAAATTTAACAAGTACGGGGTTGAGCCATCGGCTACAACTATCAATAATAAAGCTGAACGGTTAAATGTTTTTCTAGAATATATTGAGTTGCGATCTAAATCATTTTTTGATGTAGATGATGACTTGTTGACAGAATATAGCATTTATATTGCTTCAAGGAATGATACAGAAAAAAGAGTTTCAACAACTGAAAGACATATAAGAGATATTCTTAATTTTATTGAGTTTCTTCAATTTCAAAATAAAGACCTTTTATTTTTTACTGCTTCAGATGGGCAGGCTAATAACGTTGACCATGAAGCATTTAGATACCAAGTTCATGCCATAAGAAAATACAACTTTCGTTCTAAAAAAGAATACTTAAGTCATGAATGCATTGAGCATTTAAGTGATTTTAGCGTAGAAATTGACTACATCAAGGATTATGAAATAGAGATGTGGCTAGATGCAATCGAAGATGTTACTGATAATCCGTATTTAATTGATAGGTGGAGCAACTTAACTATTCTAGTAGAATATACAGGCTCAAGAATTTCAGAAATTTGTGATATAGAAATGTCGGATATCATTGCTTCATATGAAAGGAAAACCTCTCTTAAAGTCCCTGTAGGAAAAAAGGGAACTCACGGATATGGGCAATTCAGGTATATTAAAATTCCTCCAGCAGAGTTAAGTGAACTATATGAATTTGCTTTGGAAACCAAAAATAAAATTGAAGAGTATGGTGTTGAACTTCATGAGTGTTTATTCATTGACACTGATACGGGTAAACCTTTGAAAGAAAGCTATATTAATAGCTTATATACAGATGTTATACCAGAGAGTAAATATAAGAATAAACTAAAAAAGCTAGGCTTTCATTCGTTTAGGCATAGATATTTTACTAAAAAAATGTTCGAATTACTGCAAGAAAACAATGGCAGGAAGCCAAGCTTAAAGGAAGCAGCAGAAGAGCTACTACTTGATTCACTTCACGCTAGCACGGAATCACTTGCAACGTATATTCATTTAGCTGAAGATTTCGACAAACCATTTGAGCGTAAAGAAGGTCAGTCGCGTCAAGAATTTCGCAAGGAACAAACATTATTAGATAAGCTTAAAGTTATGCTTGAACAAGTTGATGCTAGTGAAATATCTAATGAAGATGTTATTAATGCTCTAAGAGAGTTTGTTTAAATGTGGTCATCGGGTGTTTATTCTAAAATTTTCTATGTGAAATGTTTTATATAGGTTTTTTGTCTTTTATCTCCTTGGAGCTAGGTTTTTAGTGGTTCTTTGTGAGTTATACATCTAAGTAAAACAAAGTATCAATCTAACATTCGCTTCAAGCGCGTATGTTGTCACAAGCAATGCGTAAATTAACGGCTAATTTGAAAAAATCTAACACTATGATTATTTTCATCAACCAAATTAGAATGAAGATT
>JADGEA010000440.1 GCA_016744615.1 Flavobacteriaceae bacterium | reverse complement strand
ATGATGGGTGCAGCTGCTGTAGCAAAACTACATACCGACGCTCAATTTTTAATTGATTTAGAAGCTGCAAAAGAAGAAATTAAAAAAAAAAAAAAGGTAATATGAAGAAGAGGTTTACCAAATGAAGGTGAATTAAGCGCACTCATTAAATATAAATCAGGCTATTATTCATATATGGTTTCTATGTTTCTGTGGCTTTTTACATTCTTGTTAAAATATAAATTTCCTAATACGGAATTCATATTTGAAGGTGGAATATTACTTTCTGTTTTAATTCTATTTCTTTCAAAGATAATTGTAAAACAAAGACTAAATGACAAATAAGATTAAAGAGCTTCGACTAAAGAAAATCTTACCCAATTAGATTTAGCCAAATAATTTGATGTAAGGAAAGAAACAATTGAATTTCTTGAAAAAGGGAAGTATAATCCTTCATTGAAACTTGCCAATGAAATATCAAAAACATTCAAAATTAAAAATTGAAGAAGTTTTTATGCTTGAAACATAATAATAAAAGCAACACACAACACCTTGTATAATTTATTGTTAGTACTCGCATAATCCGAAAATTGCTTCCGCCAGTTCGCTTCGCTCGTGTCTAGAGAATTTACTATTCGATTTTTATTTGCTAAATTACGTGCTTAACTACGGTAAAGTAAAGAAAACCGTTGTGTGAAATTTGAGAAAAACATTATGCAAAAATTAATACTTCTACTTTTTATTGGATTATTGAGTTGTAATTCTCAAAAAAAAGAACAAATAGACAAGCTTAAAACTGAATCCGAAATTGCAGAAAAATTATCGGGGAAAGAAATTGTATCTGAATTGGATAAACTTGAGTTTTTCAATCTAACTAACAAATCTGAATTAGAAACCGTTAAACAAGAATTAATAAAATCTAAAGACAAATGGAACTTCTTTTCTGGAACAATGCGTGGAGAAACCACAGATTTTACTGATAACCGATTTTTCGCTATCGATTGTGAAACATTGTTTGAAACAGACGGATTAACTAAATATTTAGATAAAGTCAAGTTCTCATTCGAAAAATTAGGCTTAAAACTTGATTATGCGAATGAAAAAAGCGAGCTTACAGAAAATTATTGGAAACACACTATTCAATTAAACCGTACTACTTACACGGCTTTTGAAGGAACATTCACCGACTATGATTGGGGAATTGCATATGTGAATTTCATTAATATGCTTAATGATGAATTAAAAAATCAGAAAAGCGAAAATAGATTTTATCCAATAAAGTGTGATAATGATGGAGAAATGGTTTTGCTAACACTTAAGCAGTTTGAATTTGCAAAAAAACATTTTCCAAAGGATCATGAACATCCGAAAATATTATCGGAATGGACAAAATTAAATGGACTATAAAAACTCTTTTTTTAGTATTACTTATATTGTTTTATGAGGATATTCACTGGATCTATTTTGAAAAGAGTTTATTTTTGGGTTTTGAATTATTCCTTCTTTAATTTCAATAGCTCGTCGTATGGTTTCACTTTCTTTCCACTTTTCAGGGCCTCCCATAATGACCGGCAAGTAAGGAGTTAAACTGTTTGATACTTCCCAAGTTGCAGCATTCCAAAGGTATGAAGGTGAGTGGTCTACCGCATAATAAAACACCTTTCCTGCTTTAAAAGTAGGGTTTTCAAAATTAGTGGGTTTGGCAAATGAAAAGCCCAT
>JADGEA010000211.1 GCA_016744615.1 Flavobacteriaceae bacterium | reverse complement strand
AAAACTGTATTTAATTGTAATTCAATATTTTACACTTCAGATAGAGTTTTACAAATAAAAATATATGTCGATATTTAAAGAACTTGGCTTAAGTGAAGCTATAGTTAGCTCTTTAACAGAGTTAGGGTACGAAAACCCCACACCTATTCAGGAAATTTCAATTCCACAAATTTTAAACTCAAAAGACGACCTTAAGGCCTTTGCGCAAACAGGAACCGGAAAAACAGCTGCATTTAGTTTGCCAATAATGGAGCAATTAGATTTAAAAAGCAAAGATCCACAAGCAATTATTCTGTCTCCTACAAGAGAATTGGCAATTCAAATTGCAAGAAATATAGAAGAGTTTTCAAAGAATATTTCTAATCTAAATGTTGTTGCTGTCTATGGTGGAGCAAATATTGAAGATCAAATAAGAGGAATTAAAAGAGGTGCCCAAATTATTGTTGGAACACCTGGTAGAACTGTAGATCTTATTAAAAGAAAAAGACTTAATTTAAGAAATATACAATGGCTAGTTTTAGATGAAGCAGATGAAATGCTTAATATGGGGTTTAAAGATGAATTAGATCAAATTCTGGAAACAACTCCCAATACAAAACAAACCTTATTGTTTTCAGCAACATTCCCAAAAGAAGTTGAGGCAATTGCCAAAAATTACATGAACAATACGGTTGAAATTTCAGCCGGAAAAAAGAATATTGGAGCTGAAAATGTTAGCCATGAATATTATTTGGTTTCCGACAGAAATCGATATCCTGCATTAAAAAGAATTGCTGATATCAATCCAGATATTTACAGTATTGTTTTTTGCAGAACGCGAAGAGAAACAAAGGATATTGCAGATAAATTAATTGCGGATGGTTATAATGCTGATGCTCTTCATGGTGATCTTTCACAGGCACAGAGAGATATGGTAATGCAAAAATTTAGAAGTAAAACACTTCAAATTCTTGTTGCTACAGATGTTGCTGCTCGCGGATTAGACGTTACAGATCTTACTCATGTAATCAATTATAAATTACCCGACCAACCAGAAAATTACACACACCGAAGTGGAAGAACCGGTAGAGCAGGTAAAAACGGAATTTCAGTTGCATTGATCACCAATAGAGAAAAAGGTAAATTACGACCTATTGAAAAAAAGATAAATAAACAATTTGAACAAAAACAAGTTCCTAACGGTAAAGAAATTTGTGAAAAACAATTGTATAGCCTAATTGATAAAGTACATGATATCGATATCAATGAAAAAGAAATAAAAGATTATTTACCTTCTATTTATCAAAAACTAGACGGATTTGACAGAGAAGAACTGATCAAAAGATTTGTTTCTTTAGAATTCAATCAGTTCTTATCTTATTACGAAAATTCTCATGACCTAAATGGTGATGATTCAAGAGAGAAAAGAAGATCAACAGATGAAGCATTTACAAGATTCTATATCAACCTTGGTAAAATGGATCATATCAATCCTGCTAAATTGATGGGGATCATTAATGAAAATCTAAGAAAAAATGATATTGAAATTGGTCAGATCGAAATTTTAAAGAGCTTTTCATTTTTTGAAATTGATAAGAATTTTAGAGATGAAGTACTTGAAAAATTTAATGGTGTAGAATTTGGTGGTAGAAAAATCATAGTTGAAGTTACTAATAAACCCAAGACAAAAGGAAGAAGTCGTTCTAAAAGAAGAAATTTTGAAGGTGGAGATAGATTCAGAGGAAACAAAGAAAGAAACGGTAGTGGCAACCGTGACAGACGATCATCGGGATCGGGCGGTGATGGTAAAAGAAGAGATAGTGGTAGAAGACAAAGGCGTTAAACAAATTTAACACTCTCATTATAAAAACGATACTTTTCCAAAAGTATCGTTTTTTTGCTTATACCTATAACCTAAATCAGTAGAATTACACTACTTTTTTTGTTCTTTACGTTTTTCTTTCTCTAGTTTTTTAAAATATCCTCTAAGTAAAAAACTATGTTTTAGCGCTTCCAGATCTTCGTTTAAAAGAATACTCCCCTCTTTTAAATTTTTCATCGTGTCATCAATATTTTTTACGAGTATGGTATCATTTACAATATAATTTAAAGTACCCTCTCCATTCTTGAAATCTAAAACCACATCATTTAAATTTGAAACCACTATATTGATCTCCTTACTTGACACCTCCAAATTTGCAATAATTGCTTTTACTTTATTCGCTGAAACAGAATCACTTAAAAATACTGCTGCCAGACTTTCATTATAATTTACAGATGAAATAATTGTATTTAAATCATTAATTGTTTTAGAGGCATTTGAACTAATTGTTTTTATATTTTCCATACTTTGTTTTAGATCTGACGCCATTGTGGAATCATTGAGCAATAAACCTAAAGTACCATTTCCATTATTTATAGCTGATGTTATTTTTAACAGATCAACGGTTAACATTGCAGCATTTTCATTGGTCTTGTTCAAAGTAGACAACATTTGATTAGTTGAAATTTTACTGTAAGACACAATTGTATCACCTGATTGAATAATAGATGAAGATCCTTTATTTGGTATAATATTAATGATCATACTGCCAACCAAACCATCAGTTCCAATAGTGGCAATTGCATTTTTTTTAATATACTTTAGAATTTTTTCTTCAATAACCATATCTACACAAATGGTAGTATCATTGATCATAGTGATATTTTTTACTGTGCCGACATTAATTCCAGAATAACGCACATTATTTCCTAACTCCAAGCCATTCACATTATTGAAAACAGAACTTAGTTTAAATGTATTACCAAATACATTTTGTTTACTTCCAATATAATACATGGCACTAACCAGTAAAAGCGTGCTAATAACAATAAATAAGCCGAGATTGAATTTTTGAACATTTGTTTTTTTCATAATCTTGCTATTTAAAAAATGCCTGTATATTTTTGTCTTTTGACGTTGATATTTCTTCAAAAGTTCCTTCTGCATAATTGATACCATCTATCAATAGGATCATCCTATTTGCAATTACCCTTGCACAGTCAACATCGTGTGTGATGATAAGTGATGATGCCCCATATTTTTTTTGAATATTTCTCATTAATTCAATTATTTCTTTTGCAGTTATTGGATCGAGCCCAGTTGTTGGCTCATCATAAATAATAATTTTAGGATGAAGGATAATAGCTCTTGCTAGCGCCACCCTTCTTTTCATACCTCCGGATAATTCATTGGGCATTAAATCAATAGCCTCAGTCAGACCAACACTTTGTAATGCCTGAAAAACCAATTTTCCCACTTCAACTGGATCTAGTTTATTTTTCCGTAGTGGAAATTCTAAATTCTCTCTTACTGTCATTGAATCATATAAGGCACTCCCTTGAAAAAGGAATCCTATTTCGGCACGTAAATTGTTTAATTCTTTTTGATCCAATTCCATAATTTTCTTTGACATGATTTCAATACTTCCCTCATCTGGTTGCATCAACCCCACCAAACATTTTATCATTACAGATTTCCCTGAACCTGATTTACCCATGATCACCAAATTTTCTCCTAAACGCAATTCCATAGAAAATCCGTTTAAAACATGATTATCACCAAAGCTTTTTTTGACATCTTTGATCTTAATCATTGGAGCTATTTTGTTTGAATCATTCATTTTAAAAATCAATACACAAGGTCAGTTAAAAAAACAGCTATAAAATCAATAATAAAAATCAGCATTGAGGTATAAACAACCGCCGTATTGGAAGCTTCACCAACACCTACAGTGCCTTTTTTACAATTATATCCTTTAAAGCTCCCTACTAATCCAATAGCGAAACCAAAGAAAAATGATTTTGAAGTTGCAGGAATCAGATCCGAAAACTCTAAAGCATTAAAAACCTGATTAATATACAAAAGGAATGATACATCTCCTTTCATGTTTTCGACCAAAGCAGAACCTAAAAGAGCTACTGCATCTCCAAAAATAACAAGTAGTGGCACCATTAAGGTTGTAGCTAATATTCGTGTAACTACAAGGTATTTAAACGGATTGGTTCCTGATACTTCCATTGCATCAATCTGCTCAGTAACCCTCATTGAACCAAGTTCAGCTCCTATACCCGAGCTAATTCTTCCGGCACAGATCAAAGCTATTATTACCGGACCAATTTCTCTGACTATTGAAATACTTACCATAGATGGAATCCATGATTCTGCACCAAACTCCATTAGGGTTGGTCTTGATTGAATTGTAAAAACAAGCCCAAGGATAAATCCTGTAACCCCTACCAGTAATAAAGAGCGATTACCAACATTATAACATTGCCTGATCAATTCTTTATACTCAAAAGGGCATGAAAATAATTCTTTAAAAAACCGTCTGGCAAAATAAGATAACTCCCCAATTTCAATAAAAAAGGTTCTAAATTTATCTGGTATTTGAATTAAATTTATCATCCTGATAATCAATAATAATTATTCAAAGCATCACAAAATAATCGTAATTTATCCTTATCTAAAGTTAAGAAAAAAACACAATATAAAAAAGCCAATATCTTCATCATAAAAATTTAAAAAAAATCTATTAAAAAGAAGATAGAGCATTCCTTTTTATACAAATATTTATACAGTTCTGCAGTCCATAACACTAAAGATGAAAGTACATACAATATGAAAAGATCAACTATATAGGGTAGTAGTATTTCTCAAATAAGTATTGTACTGGGTTCAGTTGGTATATTTGAATATCTGATGTGGTAAAATATTTTTACTCCTTGAGGTGCAAATAATATACAATTACTTATCTTCGTAATACTTAAAAATAATTCAAATTAGTTTACAAACTTCCATAGCATATTTAAAAGGTGTTGGTCCGGCTCGTGCCGAATTGCTTAAAAAAGAATTGGGTATACATACCTATGCAGATCTGGCTAATTTTTTTCCAAACCGATATATTGACAGAACTCAGTTCTTTAAAATAAATCAATTGCAGCAAAATAATTCTGATGTACAGATCGTAGGTAAAATCACTTCTCTTAAAACTGTAAGTCAAAAAAGAGGTAGCCGATTAGTAGCAACTTTTATAGATGATACAGCAAGGATGGAATTGGTTTGGTTTAGGGGTGTTAAATGGTTAAAAGACCATCTTAAGATCAACACCACCTATGTGATCTTTGGAAAAACCAATTGGTTCAATGGTGTGTTTAGTATGCCTCATCCGGAAATGGAGCTACTTAGTGATTACAAAAAGAATCTACGTACGGCAATGCAGCCAATTTATCCTTCCACTGAAACATTAAATAACAAAGGTTTTACAAATAGAGTAATGCAAAAAGCCATGCAAACATTATTTTTCGAAATTAATGGTGGTTATCAGGAAACATTGTCTGATGGCTTGATTGATCAATTGCAATTGTTAGGAAAAAACGAGGCAATGTTCAATATTCATTTTCCTAAAAGTCAGGTTTTACTAACAAGGGCTCAGCAACGCTTAAAGTTTGAAGAATTATTTTTTATTCAATTACAATTGATCAGAAAAAAACTATTAAAAAAGACAAACATCAAAGGTTTTATTTTTGAAAAAGTAGGACAATATTTTAATGATTTTTATAAAAACAACTTGCCATTTGAGCTAACAAATGCACAAAAAAAGGTAACCAAAGAAATACGAAATGATGTGATTACCGGGGCACAAATGAACAGGTTATTACAGGGTGATGTAGGCTCAGGCAAAACAATTGTTGCTGTTTTAACCATTTTAATCGCTTTAGACAACGGCTTTCAAGCGGCAATGATCGCTCCAACAGAAATTTTAGCCACACAACATTACAATGCTGTATGCGAACTTTTACAAGAAATGCCGATAACCATTAAACTCCTTACAGGATCAGTAAAAACAGCAAAAAGGAGAGTAATTCATAAAATACTGGAAAATGGAGAATTAGATATCCTTATTGGTACCCATGCTGTTTTTGAAGACAAAGTGATATTTCAAAATTTAGGACTGGCAATTATTGATGAACAACACAGATTTGGGGTAGCACAAAGAGCAAAAATGTGGATGAAAAACAAGCTGCCCCCTCATATTTTAGTAATGACTGCAACTCCTATTCCACGTACTTTAGCCATGAGCGTTTACGGAGATTTGGATATTTCTATTATAGATGAATTACCTCCGGGAAGAAAACCTATTAAAACAGTCCACAGATTTGATAATAATCGTTTGAGTGTTTTTAAGTTCTTAAGAGACGAAATTGCAAAAGGCCTACAAGTTTATATCGTATATCCTCTAATTGAAGAATCAAAAACACTGGATTATAAGGATCTGATGGATGGTTATGAAAGCATTGTTCGTGAATTTCCTATGCCGGAATATCAAGTTAGTATCGTTCATGGTAAAATGAAACCGGCAAATAAAGAATTTGAAATGCAACGTTTTGTTAATGGTGAAACTAATATTATGGTAGCAACTACTGTAATCGAGGTTGGTGTAAATGTGCCAAATGCAAGTGTTATGATCATTGAAAGTGCTGAGCGTTTTGGTTTATCACAACTACATCAATTAAGAGGCAGAGTGGGGAGAGGAGCTGATCAGAGTTATTGTATTTTAATGACCGGATTTAAATTAAGCAGTGATGCAAAAACCAGATTACAAACCATGGTGGAAACCAATGATGGCTTTAAAATAGCTGAAGTGGATCTAAAATTAAGAGGTCCTGG
>JADGEA010000439.1 GCA_016744615.1 Flavobacteriaceae bacterium | reverse complement strand
TATTTATACAGGAGACAATACCTTTCCAGGTAATGTTATTTATGACCCCATCACCTATTTTGATTTAACAGCACATTGGGCTGAATTTATTTTTGGTATAAAAACTGAAATTTACACCAATTTATTTTTATCAATTAACCTTCAATTAAAAAATAAATTTTCAGAAGATGTCCCCGATAACTTCAACAATCTATATATCCCTGGTTTTAATAAAACCAATGATTACGGGAATTTTGGAGTTGGTTTTGGATATGGTATATCCTATTTAATTCCTATCTATAAGAAATAATAATTTTTACTGCTTTTTAGTCTTTTTACTTCCTTCGTACATATCGTATCGTACTAACTTACTCTCCAATTTTCCATTAAAGAGTTTGATTTTTCTAGAAGGTCTTAAACCTACATGCTTTAATGCTTCCATATTAGCAGTAATCATCCAAGCTTGTGTTCCCGGGTATTTATGTTTTAAAGTCGCTCCAATCGAAGCATATAGTTTTTCTGCATCAACTTGTAATCTTTCATCATAAGGTGGATTAAAAACAATAAAAAGAGATCTATCTGTTTCTTTTTCACTCTCGAAGAAATCTTGATTGCGAACTTTAATAAACTCTTGAAGGTTTGCACTTTCAATATTTTCATTTGCTTTATTTACTATATCTGATTCAATATCAAAACCTTGAATTTTATAATGAAAATCTCTTATTTTTTTTAGTGCAGCATTTTCAATTAATTCATATAAATCAACATCAAAATCTGGCCAATTCTCAAATGCAAATTCATCCCGATTTAAATTTGGAGGTATATTACAGGCTATCATAGCTGCTTCAGTTAAAATGGTACCACTACCACACATTGGGTCCAATAAATCACATTGGCCATTCCATCCCGCTGACATAATCATACCGGCAGCCAATACTTCGTTAATAGGCGCCATAGTATTGGCAACTTTATATCCACGTTTATGCAAAGATTGCCCTGAACTATCCAAAGATAACGTACAAATATTACGATCTATATGAATATTTACTCGCAAAGTAGGGTGGTCTAAATCAACGTCTGGTCTTCTTCCTTTATTATCTCTAAATCGATCTACAATGGCATCTTTAGTTTTTAAGGCTATGTATTTTGAATGCGTAAATTTTTCAGAAAAAACAGTAGCATCAACTGCTAAAGTACCATCTACATCCATATAGTTTTCCCAAGGAAAAGCATATACTTTTTTATAAATATCTTCTTCAGTAAAAACATTAAATGAACTAACAGGCTTTAAAATTTTAATGGCAGTACGGCAACATAGATTTGCTTTATACATAAATCCTTTGTCTCCTTCAAAAGTCACATTCCTAGTGCCCATCTCTACTTTAGAAGCTCCTAGTTTACGTAATTCATTTGCTAATATTTCTTCAAGACCAAATAAGGTCTTAGCAAGCATTTTAAAATTTTTTTCCATGGATATTTTATTCGCAACCACAAAAATACAGTAATTTAGTAGCTCAAATAATTTTTCATGCTAAAAGATATAGAAAATTGGTACGCGTCTTGGTTTGACTCACCATTTTACCACATTTTATATAAAAACAGAGATGATAAGGAAGCTGGTTTGTTTATGAAAAGCCTTACTTCTTTTTTAAATCTTTCACCTAATTCAAAAATATTAGATTTAGCTTGTGGTAAAGGACGTCATTCAAAGTATCTAAATCAATTAGG
>JADGEA010000438.1 GCA_016744615.1 Flavobacteriaceae bacterium | reverse complement strand
AAACAAGTTTTGCATTTGCATGGAGAGCTATTTAAAGTTCGGAGTACAGTTATCAGTTCTACCGTTTTAGAATGGAAAAAAGATTTAATTTTAGGAGATGCATGTAAAGACGGTTATCAATTAAGACCCCATATCGTTTGGTTTGGAGAAGAGGTTCCTGAAATGGAAAACGCCATTCATATAGTACGAAAGGCCTCTGTCTTAATAATCGTAGGCACCTCGATGCAGGTTTATCCAGCCGCCAGTTTATTACAGTTTGCACCACCTCATATCAAAGTCTTTTTTGTAGACCCAAACCCTTCCATAAATTCTACTGAAAGGCTTACTGTTTATGCAGAAAAAGCTACTACGGGTATTTCGAAAGTGATCGGTTTTATTAAAAATATTAGATAACAACAATGGAAACTGATTCCGAAATATTAGCAAAAAAATTAGATTTTTCCAGAGCACATCGCAGTACACGGTTAAAAGTAGCTCATTGGGTTTTAGAGTACCCTGCCACTTTTCCAGACCTATTAGGATATTGTTTTAACACTCAATTAAGTTTTTCTCATAAAGCTGCTTGGATTTTAGAATTGGTATGCATCGAAAATTTAGCATTGCTTCTTCCCTACTTGGATGAGTTTTTTAATAACATCCCAAAAATTAAAAAAGATCAGGCAGTGCGTCCTTTTGCTAAAATTTGTATGATGCTAGCCACTGCTTACTATAAAAAGAAAGATCCGCAAGTTATACCGTTTTTAATATCATCCTATAAAAACGCAATGACTGAATATTGTTTTGATTGTTTAATTACCAATCAAAAAGTGGCGGCAGAAGCGTATTCTATGAATGCACTTTACTTATTAGGCACCGAAATAGATTGGATTCATTCCGAATTAATAATTATTTTAGAGCAAAACATTAATTCAAAAACTGCTGCCTATAAATCACGTGGCAAAATAACCCTAAAAGAAATTGAAAAGTATCGGTTTTTAAAAAAGACAAAAGACCACTTCGCTGAGAAAAACAAGAATAAAGATTTTTTTTAATTTGTCTTTTATCTAATATCTTTCAGCTTAGCGGCCTATTTTCTATTAATGGACACGAATACATTCTTAATTAAAAACAATTAAGCCCCTATAATAAACTCTTAAAAACCCTTACCTTTGCACCTTTATTTTCCAAAGCAAAAAGCTTTGGTACTTATACAAAACTTTAACTATGTCAACTCATTCATTACAAGCCATATCTCCTATCGACGGTAGATACGCTTCCAAAACCAGTTCTTTAATTTCTTTTTTTTCTGAAGAAGCTCTTATTAAATATCGTGTTCAAGTAGAGATTGAATATTTTATAGCATTAGTAGAATTGCAATTACCTCAACTAAGTAATTTTGATACTTCATTATTTCCTGAATTGAGAAAATTATATATCAATTTTTCAACGGATGATGCTCAACGAATTAAGGATATTGAAAAAGTAACCAACCATGATGTTAAGGCGGTTGAATATTTTATAAAAGAAGAATTCGATGTTTTAAACTTAAAGGAATATAAAGAGTTTATTCATTTTGGATTGACTTCTCAAGACATTAACAATACTGCGGTTCCTTTATCTTTAAAAGATGCGATGAACGATGTATACGTTCCTCAATTATTAGAATTAAAAAATAAATTAGCTTCTCTAGCAAACGATTGGGCTGAGATCCCTATGTTGGCGAGAACACACGGACAACC
>JADGEA010000018.1 GCA_016744615.1 Flavobacteriaceae bacterium | reverse complement strand
GCGTTCAGTAAACTTTAGAAGGTTTTGTCCTTTAAATAATTCCATAAATCTCTTATTTTATCGGATACTAAGATATGTATTTATCTACTGACCTCTAAATAATTAAATTTAACTGTCCTAAAAAGAGGGAGTAGCATATAGAGTGCATCATAGTAAATTGGTAAAGAAATGGGCGGAAGAAAACAAAGATAAAATTGAACTTTTTTACCTTCCTTCGTATTCTCCAGAATTGAATCCTGATAAATATTTAAACAATGATTTAAAAAGTGGAATAGGTTTGAAGCCAACTCCTAAAAATCAAAAACAAATGAAAAATAATGTCAAGTCTCGCATGATCTTTTTACAAAAAAATCCAGAAAGAGTTGCTCAGTTTTTCAGGCATCAATTAATAAGATATGTAGCAGCTTAAAATACGGTATTCATTCAACTTTTGCTCCTGATGACTTTATTAAATTAAAATATTGATTATCAATGTAATATGTAAATAATTAGATAACTTAAGTAGCTAATATTCAGGTAGATAAATTATTTTTATTATCTAAAAAAAAGTATGATTCTGCCTTGAGACTCCTCCTCCAGAACTTGTTTAATAAATTTGTTTTATCTAGACCAAGGAAAAGAAAGTCGTTTTAGGGTTCGTTGTGCTTCAGTTTTTACTTCTTTTGAAAATGAATTATCATTAACTATAGTATTACATGTACTAATAATCATGTCTTTATTGACAGAAATATTAAACCAACCTAATGCTTCTATCATTGTCTTTTGTAGTTTAGAATTTTTATGGGTCAAAATAAAATTACAAAACTTTTCAGTTGCAGGATGGTAGTTGTAATTACGTAAAGAACGAATAGCAAAAATAATATTTTTTTCCGTTGATTCTGGAGTAAAAATTTTTTCAATATTTCTTGACCATCGTTCGGAAGAATTAATTACCATTCTTTTAATTTCTTCTTTTGTTTTTTCTGATTTTAAATAGGACGTTGAATTATTAAAAATAGAATCAAAACTTACAAGTAAACTATCTTTTTCGAATAGACCAATTGATTGTTTAATATTAAATTTTTCTCTCGGAGATATATTGTTCGCCATAGCCGCTATTAGTAATGGTTTAATTAATTTATTATCTCCGCTTTTTCCAATTAAATATAATGCCTGTCTTCTTACTAGTTCATAAGAATCATTAGTAGCTAAGGAAACACAATTAATAAAATTAGAATCGTTTATATTAGTCAAAAGTTTTAAACATTCCATTCGTACAACACCATATTCACTATTTTTGAATGTATCAAATAATAAATCAGAAATATCTTCATAATTGTTTTGATAAAGCATTCGAAGTGCTAGTGCTTGAACATCTGCATATTCATCATTTACTTTACGTTTCCAAAAGTCTATTTTATCAGCTTTAAAAAATAAATCTTCATTTATATTGTACGATGTGTTTTTTGAAGTAAAATGATAGGTTGGATCTCCAATAATGTGGGTCTCTAAATAGGAAACTTGTTTTGCCCAATTACCAATACGTATACCAACACCCAAAAGTCCAACCATTTCATTAGGCCATTTATCTTGTAAAGAACTAACACTGTTGGCAAAGCTTACTATGGTGTTTCCTTTATCAAAAATATAAGCACTGGCAATACAATCGTCTTTTTGAAAAGATCCATTAAAGCAAGAATCAAACATTAAAAATTTAGCATTAGGAGTATAGTTTTTCATATCAGAAATGCTAATATCCATTTCTGCATTAAAAATAGAGTCTTCTTCTATAATTCTTTTATCAAAAGTGCCATCAAACCAGTTTAAAGGAATAGATAATTTAATTGAATAATAATTTTTAACTTTTTTTAGGTCTTTACCTTTTCTTTTAGCGGTTCTTAATTTAGAGCGTAAATATTGTTTTACACCATTAATTTGACCAGTAACCGATTTTACTTTGGGCATACCACTTAAATATTGCATATCGTCATGACCATGATGATGTAGTAAAGCGATGTCTAAATTATTTCTTTGTAGTTCTGACATTAATTTATGTTTAATATGAATGTCATCAGCATGATTAATATATTCTAATCTGTTTTGTTGTCCATTTAGCCATGGAAACTGCTCTAATAGAGTTATTTTTTCATCAATTCTAGCTAAGAAAGAATCAGAATTATACCCATAACCTGAAAAATATAAAACCTCGTCTACAATATTTTCTTTTTGTTTTATACGTACCAACTTGATTAGATAATTCTTTAAATCCTGATATTTATTTAATGTATTAGGTGGTTTTATTCTACCTGTATATATATTTGGAGATAAATACTGATTAGAAGATGCATTTAGTGAATAATAGTGTAGTAAAGAATTAATAGAATCTTTCTTTAGATAAGTAAACTGTAAATTAAAATCATCATAAAATCTATCCGAAGGAATAGATGATCTATCCCAAGAATACTTTTCTTGGTTCATTTTAAATGCTCTTGTAAAATGTTGTGCATTACGTATCATGGCAACAGGAATATCTCCAACAAAAACAGCTCCCTCTATGGGGTTGGTTTTATCATAGTAAAGCTCTATTAATTTTGATTTTATAGAATCTGGGTTTTGCCATTTATCTATTACAATTACGGGTTTTAATCCATCTGCCTCTACAGATTTCGCATATGCAATTATTTCATTTTTAGTCTGTTTATAGCTTTCTTGGTCTACAACAATGGCAAAGCCAGGTGTAACTGGTTCTTTTTTGCAAGCACTAATAATAATAAATATTAGTATAAAAATTTTTTTCATTTTATATCCTATTAGAAGATTATACCTATTTTAATGTTTCCAAGTACCCTATAATCATTGTTATAGTAATTATAATTATTGTCTTTACAATAAACAAAATCACTACTTACTGCCATATATGGTAATATTGGTACTTTTAGTAATTTATTAAACCCTATTTTTATTTCATTATTAAATTTAATTTGATTAGTAATATTATAATAATACTCTGGGTAAGTTATGGTTTCTAAAAACTCTATATCTTTTGCATAAAACTCTTTATTCAAATTAAATTTGTAACCCAAATTGAATTTTAAAGCTATTTGAAAGGTTTTAGAAAACCAGTTTTTGTGATAACCGATTGTTGATGTTAAATTATAATAGTTGTTTAAAAATTTATCAGGATAAAAATCACACATTTCGCCTTTTATATCAAGTTTTCCAAAAAAAACATGATTAATTAAGTTATCTTTTTCTTTAGTTAGAGAATATTCTAAATTTGCATTAACTAGTACGTTTTTATACTTAACGGACTTATTGTATACATCCCAATAGATTGTTCCGTCATCACCAGTTACCTGATTTTGATCATACCAAGTACCTTTAATTAGTCTAAGTTCTCCATTAAAATGAAAAGTATGAATCAAATTATTCTTTCTAATTTGTAATCTATCTTTTATGTTTATAATTGTTCCGTTATAATCTCCTGCAAGAAATCTTGTTGAAAGAGAGCCTTCATGGGCTCGTTCATATTCGTTTGTAATTTTTAGTTCCAAAATATTTTTTAGAGAATGTCGACTATATTTTGTTTGTAAAGCCACTCCATAATTATATCCCTTATAAACTCTTTCAAAATAGTCATCAGAAATTCCAGAGTATATTCCAAATCCCATAAACCTAAAGTACCTATAGCTTATATAATGATCAACTACAGTAATGTCAGTATCTTCTTTAAAGCTTTCATAATACCCATTTACACCAAATTCCCAATTTTTTATAGCGAGAATAATTCCTGGTCTTATTGATATTCTTTGGGATTGTATTTCTGGTCTAGGATCTGTTTGGTCTACTTTGTTTCCAACTTTATATTTTATTGAAATACCCCAATTTGATTTATTCTCACCAAATTGAGAAGCCATTTTTCCTGTTAAAGTAAAAATTTCATTATCATAATCACCACCTATCGAATCTGCTAAAATAAAAGGATTATTTGAAGATATGAATGATACATTATTCCAATTTAAGTTTTTTTCTCGGGCATTATAATAATCCATTTTTCCATAAAAGGTTATTTTATTAGGTTTGGTGTAGCCCTCTGCTGAAAATAAAATAGAATTAATAGATTCTGGTTGATTATATCTATAATAATCACCTTTTTTCGTATTATAACCTACCGATACATTTCCTAGTTTTTCAAAATCATTATTTGATATTGCAGCAGGGTTATTTGTAATAATCCATAAATTATTTATAGGAATTTTTTCAAAAGAATTAATATACTTAACACTATCTTTCTGCTTTGTTTGCCCGTTTACAAATTGGCAAACTACCGCAAGAAAAATAAATGAATATGTTATATAATTTTTATTCATTAAAAATAGTATAAGGAGCACTTTTTATTGTGCTCCTTATGAATTTCAAGTTATTAATCAACTACTGTTGGGTGAATCCCTGGTGTTGGTATTTGTGAACCTAAAAAATCTTCTGATGAATTATTAGTGTCTTGATAAATAACTTTACCATCAATAATTTGTTTCACTTTTCTTCTTATACTTTGGCTAGTGTAAATTCCTGAACACCAAACTTTTCCAGCATCTAGCTCATCAGGTATTCTTTTATATCTTTTTTCTTCTTCAATTCTTACTACTTCTACAGCATCAATAACATAATCTGATGGTATCATTAAGTATTCCCTTGTAGAACTGCTTCCTGGTTTGGTTGAAAGATTATCAGGATTTGAAGCCCAAGTAATGGGATCTGTTCCTTCTGGTAATTTAAAGATAATAACACCTGCACCAAAAACGGAATGAAGCCAATCAAACATTCCTGTTGTTGTTGTAAACATCATCGAAAGGTTTGGAACACCAGGAGCATCTGCATCTTTTCCTCCATTAATATCTCCACAGTATGTTTCCCAGTCTGCATTACCTAAATTTACAGGAGAATTAGAGTTTCCTGCAGCATCAGTTTTATGATCAATGCCATCTTGTGCAATAATCATACTAGTACGCGCTTCTAAAGGATAATCATCTCCATCACCTGGTACATACCATACATAAAATTGCAAAGGTAATTTATTCATTAAATCCCCATTAGAATCAACCCATGGGCTTTCTTTGCTGCTTGAAGGTTGCATAACACCAATACATAAACCATCTAAATAGATAGTTTCATCAGAGTTGTTATAAATTTCGTGAAATTGATCAGAATAATAGCGACCGTCTTCTAAGGTGGTAGAACCTGTATAATAGATTTCCTTGAATACTAGTCCACCTGTTAGTGCTACAGCTTTTAACGTTAAATTTATTGTAACATCATTGGCAATTGTAGCTCCGTCATTTATGGCGTTAAATGCAAACTCTTCCGTTTCACCTACAGCTGAAATACTGTATTCTCCAGCTTCTAATTCAAAAGTAGCTATACCGTTAGAATCAGTTGTCGTATTTTGTAATTCAGTACTAGATACTCCAGTAACTGTTACTGTCATACCGCTTGCGACTGTTTCTGCATATCCATCAGGATAAGCTACAATTACTGAGACAGTATATTTTTCAGCAAAATCATCATCGTTGTCACAGCTGACGTAATTAAAAACGATTAAAATTAGAAATAAAATAATTAGTGTTTTTTTCATAATATAAAAATTTGGTTTCATAATGATTTAAAATTTAAACTTAATTTCAGCTCCAAAATATAATGGAGTGTTTCTTTGTGTATAACCAGAACTTCTTTTTAGTTTTTGATATGGTCTCATATTTAAAAAGTTATTTGCTGTAAAAGCTAAATCTAAATTATTTGCTAACTCTTTTGTAAGCTTTAAATTGAACATAAAAGCGATAGGTAAACATTCTTCTAAAAAATAAGTATCTGAATATGTTTTGACCATTGAATAATATGGTTGAATATTATAACTATCTGGACTCCATTCATAATAGGTATCATACTTATCGATATAACCAATGGGAGCTACATTTTTTATAACATTATCACCTTGGTAAGTGTATACATTATCAACATCAATTCTTTCTTTATTTTGAGTTATATAAACATAGGGGATTCCATTAGAACTTTCATATTCATACTTTGTCTTGGTAAACCATAAAATTTGGGTTGTAAGCGACACAATCATTTTTATTGAAGGAATGTGTGTAATTACTCGTATATTAGTATTTAAACGTTGTCTAATTGTTTTATCTCCTGCCGGCATAACAGCGATATATGGAAATTTATCTCCTTGATAAAGTGTGCCAATAGTTTTATATGTGTTTTTTGTGTTAAACCTTTCAGTGTAAAACCATGCGCCATCTGCAACTATCGTTGTTCGCAAAACTTTAATTCTTCCAAAATTAATAACATATTCAACTCCTTTTTTAATTAATGTGTTATTATTATTAGGGGTTTTATAAAAATGAAAAGCTGTATTAATGGTATACTCAGCTTGTAAAACTTCATCTTCCTCATAATAATAAACACCATCTCCTTCAATAAGAAAAGGTGATTTACCTGCGCCATCTATAGAATAGTCTCTATGCTCTAAGAAAACAGGTACTCTTGAGAACCCATACCCATCGGTTTGTTTTTCGTGATAAGCTGTTAGCTTTCCTGAAATTTTATTAATAGAAAAATCTATTCCTATTTCTTTCTTCTTGTTATAAACTGGTTTTAAATCAGGGTTTGATGTATCATTTATTATTTTAGTTGTCATTACAGCTAAAGAACCACTATTACTATCGTAATAATTTAAACTAACCTCATCAAAATATGCTTTATCTGGATAAAGATGTACTAAAGTTGGAGACTTTGCCGCAATACCATAGCCAAAACGAATTGCTAAATTTTTAAATATTGAATTGTTTTTCGAATTTAAGATTTGATATTTAAGGTTTATTCTAGGTTCTATCGTTGTTGCACCTTTTGTAGAGAAAAGACCTTTAGGTTGAATATTAGTATAACGTACACCTGCTTGTCCTGTAAACCATGTTTTGCCTAATGCTAATTTTATTTTATCTTCTATAAATAAAGAAAATTTGTTTAAAGCAGGAATATCTTTATAAGACCGAGGGCGCAAAGTACTAACTGAATTAATTGTTGGTGGATAATTGATATCAAATGTTTTACCTTGACCATTATTGCCATCAGATCGCCATTCTATACCTAATTTAATATTATTATACCCACTACTTATACGTGTATTTGTATTGCTAATTAATTGTCCGAAAAAACTAAAAGGTTTCCCATCAATAGTTAATTCTGAATAATACTCTGACGGAAGGTAATTTGCAACATTTTCGCCTTCCGTATATGATGTTCCTAAGGGCATTGTCCCTGCTGTTACCGTTTTTAAATTTTTATTATAATCTTCATGATGTGATGAACTTCCTGAAAAATTATACCTAATATTAGTAAGTAAATCTGAGTTTATTTGCCACTTTCCGTTAATACTAGATCTTATGCCTTTTACCCTTGACCTAATAATTTCTTTAGATTTTAATTGTGGATCTGTTTTATTATTATCTAAAGTTTGGTGATATAATAACTTAAAATTAAATGTAAATGGTGTTGTTGTTTTAAAAAAAGTATTTGAATAGCCTAAATTTGCTGTAACTCGCTCATAGCCTTTATATTTTTTCCTTTTGTCAGAATAAGCTTGTGCATAATCAATACTTGTATTTACAGCACCTTTTTCTTTTCCTAGTAAAAATCCTTTCCCAGCATAAAACATTTTAGTTTCAGGATCAATAGATACTTTGACTTCATAAGGGGTTTTACCTGATTTTGTTTTTATAATTACAACACCCGAAGTTAAATCTCCATATTCAACAGAAGGAATTCCTCTTATAATTTCTATAGATTCTATATTACCTGTTGTGATACTTCTTAAATCTACACCTCTACCCGCAACTGTTGGTGCACTATTAGTCGTTCCTCCTTTTGCTGTTGAGGTTATTTGCAAATTGGCATCGTTTGAAATCGGAATACCATCAACAATAATTGCTGTTCCTAAAGCACTATTTCCATTTTCTACAATTTCTCTCATTTTTACTTGTTCAGGAGAAGACAGTGTTGGATTTTCTGTAATATGCCCAGGTAATAATTGAAAAAGATCGGAGATACTTTTAGGTTGAACATGTTGTATTGCTGTTTGTTTTATTATAGAAGCTGTTACTAATTTTTGTTCGTGAGCTATTACTATAACTTCATCTAAACCTAAGGAAAGTTCTTCCATGGCTATATTTAAATTTGTAGTACCTTCTTTTATAACAACTTCTCTTTCAATCTCTTTATAGCCTAGACAAGAAATTATTATAGTATATGTGTTTTGAGATATCGATGGGATTTTAAAGATTCCGTTTATATCTGTAACTGCCCATTTTCCATTTTCTTTCAGTAAAATTGTTACAAACTGAATTGGGTTTTTTGACCTGTTCTCTAGGATTGTACCTTCAAAATTTGCTCTATTTTGGGCTTGTAATATTTGAAGTTTTGTACTTATAATAAGTAGCAGAATATATAATATTATACTCTTTTCCATATTCATAAGAATAAATAATTAAATCTCTTATTTTTAATTAGACTAAATCTAAATAAACACAAATTATCTTAAACTTTCTTGTTAAGGTTAATTAAGTTCAAACAACAAGTATGATGGGCTTCAAGTGACTGTATCCCAACCAAATGAATAATAATTTACAACTCCATATGCTTTGAAATGAAATTTTTCTAATTCTTTTTAAAAAAAACTCTTTTCTTGTGCAAAGCTTAAATATACATTGCTAAATATAATAACTGCTAATAGTAATATTTTTTTCAATCTTCTTTATTTAGAATGATTATAAATAATTTAAGACAAAGGTAAATTACTTTTAAAGTTTTTACAATCACTAAAAAAGGTGAAATTCTATTTAAAATATCCTTAAAAAAGGGGATGTATAAAACTTTAATTAAGAATAAGTATTTACAAGAGAAAAGTATATTAATGAATAAGTAATAAAACTATTGAGTTATACACTTAGTATCCAGGATAAACGCATTAAACTTTCATTAGATTGAGTACTTTAATGAGATAATGATTGTCCCATCCCGCTTTAAGTCTACAATTTTTGATCCCAACTTTACTCGATTTCTCATTTTTTAAAAGATTCAAAGCTATTTTATTTAGAATAGAGAAGTTTTGTGAAGCATTTCTAATTCTTTTTCGAGAAGCATCTTCTGAAAAGGCAACATCAAGAGTCCAATGGAGTTTGTTTTCGATTGCCCAATGCGAGCAGACGGCATTTTGAAAATCTTCTGGTTTAGCGAGCAAACTAGATATGTAATATCGTGTAGCTTTTTCTGTGAGTTTATTGGAGTTTTTTAACTCATGAATACTTTCGATTTTTATAACCGTGGTTAATTTCTTCCATCTGTAAGGATCTTCGATAAATTTAAAATCTGTAATGATACTACAAGTTCGAGTTTCAATTCTACCATGATCTAGTTCTTCACTTAGATGAGATTGTACTTGTTTTGAAAATCTAAATTCATGTTGAATATCTTGATACAACTGCTCTTGATTCCCTTTTACAGCCAAAATATAATCGGCTTGTTTTTTAATTATTTTTTCTGTTATAGCTGTTTGACATCCCATAGCATTAATGGTTACAATTGTATCTTTTATTGACAGAACTTCTAATAATTTTGGAATTGCTGTAATTTCATTAGATTTTTCAAAGACTTTCACTTGACCTAAAATCAGATTATTATCATTAGCCCAAGCACTAACCATATGAATGGGAGATTTTTTTCCGTTCGATTTAGCTTCTTTAATGGTTTCCCTATCTATAGCAATTATATGGTCTTTAATTTATCAGTACTACTCATAATGTATATCATATTGATTATCAATATAACACACAAAATAATAACGTAAAAAACAAATAATAATGACTTGGAATTCAACTCATTAAATTAAAATTAAGTGAAGTTGTTTTAATATTTTTAATGCATTTGCCCTGAATATCAGAACCCTTCTTTTTTTCACCAACATTCGCAACGGATGTAATTACTCCATCAATTTCTACTTCAGGAAATGCATCAAAACCAATTTTTACTGGTAGATCTTTTTTTATTTTTCTGATATCAACTTCATTAGCATAAGTTTTAGATTCCATTTTTGTTAAATCTGGTAAATTTGCAATAGTCGGAGACCATGGACTTATGGAAGATCCAACTTTTTTCTTACTTCCATCCCAATTCTTAGCATAAGTTATCATTCCATTTGAAGTGGAATAAATAGTAAATGATTTTAATAAATCAGTTAGAGCTTTTAACTGTGTTTTGATTTTAGATAAGTCAGCACCTACTTCAACCATTTTAGCCTTAGCCTGATTTTTTTTAATTTCATAGTTTTCCTTCTTTTCTTTTAGATCTCTTTTAGATTTTTCAAAATTGATTTCTAATTTTCTTATTGTAGCAGGTGTTTCGTAAATGGATTGTTCGAGTTCTAAACTGGTTTCTTCCAATTCAAAAACTAAATCTTTAATACCATTTCGTTCATTTTTTAAAGTGAGAGTTGTATCTAACTTTTGTTGCATATATTTTGATTGTGCAGTTTCTAAATTTAATTTTGCATCAATTATTTGTTCATTTACATCGGTTGGATCTAGTCTGCCTACATAATCTCCTTTTTTAACAACAGTTCCTTCTGCAATTAAATCTTGAATTTTTATATTTCTTAGTTTAAATTTTCTAAGGCTTTCTGGAGCATCTATTTTTTTTAAACTATTTGATTGTGCTTCTCCAGAGATAATTACTTCACTTTTAAAAGTACCTTTTTTAACCTTTGTAGTTATAGTTATTTTTTCTTCATCATTTTCTGAAAAATAAAAATAAGCTATAATTGCCAGTAATGCAATTACTCCAATGGTGATGTAATTTTTTTTGGACATTTTGGTGATGTTTTAAGCATGAAAACCAAAACTACAAAAAATGATTGTTAGGAGTCTGTTTTATTAGTTAATTTTAAGGAAAACGGGGATTAATTATCTAATTCCTAGTTAATAGAAGTAAAAAATTATAAGTTATAAAAAAAAGGAGTGAAGCAAGATTTATAAGTCTTTGGGAGATTGAAAATAATTTTGGATTTTTCCAATTAGAAACGGAAATAAATCATAGTGAGATTTAAAAAAAAATTAAAAAAATACACTAAAATCTAATAACGATAAGTTTTATAGCGGCTTTATATTTTAATTAGATGATTTGTGTATTTTTACCGTGGGTATTTCTCCTTCGGAAAACTATCCAAGCTTTTAACTGTTAAAATCTTAATAAAAAGCATCGCTGGCGGTCTTTGTAAAACCATGAGCTAATAAAATAAAGTAATGTCGAAAACAAACGGATCAAAACAAAAATGGATTGAAAAAGGATACGAACATTTTGCCTTATACGGTCCGGATAATTTAAACATTAACAAAATTAGTAAAGATATAGGACTGGCAAGAACTACATTTTATCACTATTTTGGAGATCTTGAGATTTTTATAGATGAGTTGCTCAACAGGCACTGGAAAATATGTCTAGAATTTAGTGTTACCGCATCAAAGGAATGTAAAAAACTTTTCCCTGACGTATATATTCTATTAGAGCAGTACCCGATCCCTTTAAAATTTAGCAAACAATTATTTCTTAATCGTCATATTTTAAGCTTCAATTACTTATTTGTGAAAGCATACGGCTACCATGCAAATCATTTTGCTTTGAAATTGTTTTCTGAACAATTTAATTTGAACCAAACAGAGGAAGACCTCACTAATCTATGGACAACTGTTGGAGAATCTTGGTTTTCTAGACTAGATGTGAACGACCTTTCTGCAAAGACAATGCAACTACTGGCAGAAGGTATTATAAAATCTGTATTGAAATTTACATCTTCTAATAACCTCTATATTAACCAGTAGAAATTACTTATCTTCTATACCTTGACCCACTTGTACACTAGTGTCTAATTTATCCTGTTAAATCATTGTAAATTTGTTTTTTGACAATAAGTTACTGTTGTTATTAAAGAATAAACTGGAAGAATATACAAACAACATAGTGCTATAATAAAAACAATTATTATTATGACTAAACAAAAAGCAATGTTAAAAACACCAATTTGGATATTACTAATTGGATTACTATTTTTTTCTTTCAATCAAAAGCAAGAAGCCCTGACCCCTGAACAAGCAAAACAAATAGCTAAAGAAGCTTATGTATATGGTTTGCCTTTGATTTTGAATTACAAAACTATGAATGCGTATGTGTTGGATAAAAACTCGCCAGAATACAAAGGTGAGTTCAATGAAATAAGCAATGTTGCTCGTCTATATACTCCAGATGACAAAGCTGTGGTTACACCTAACTCAGATACACCTTACTCATTTATATGGGTTGATTTAAGGGATGAGCCACAGGTAATCTCAGTACCAGAAATTGAGGAAGATCGTTTTTATCATTTCCAGCTCATTGATTTATATACTCACAACTTCGCTTATCTAGGGACACTATCAACAGGTAATAAAGCAGGTAAATACTTAATGGCAAAACAAGGTTGGACAGGAGAAAAACCTGAAAGTGTTGATGAAGTAATCTACTGTGAAACTGATTTGTTCTTTGTAATAGTTCGTACGCAACTTATGAACGACAAAGACCTTAAAAATGTAAAGAAAATTCAAGATTCGTATAAAATTCAGTCATTAAGTGATTTACAGGGAACTGATAAACCCAAATCAGATAGAATAGATAATTTTCCTGCATGGAATGAAGGTGACCAATTTGCATCTGATGGATTTAAATATTTAGATGCCATGTTAAAACTGACAAAACCTGTTGCATCTGAAATAGAATTAAGAAAGAGATTTACCAAATTAGGCATTGGAACTGAAAAAGGTTTTGATATTAATAGTTTTGATGAAGAGACACAAGAAGCCATTAATGAAGGAGTAAAAGAAGGTTTTGCTCAACTTGAAAAGTTTATTAACGATGTAGAAACAGACCCTTTATCGAGTACAAAAGTTTTTGGAACTAGAGAGTATCTTACTGAAAGTGCTAAGAATAATTATAATTCAGATAACTTTTATATTCAACGTGCTGTAGCTGCTCATATGGGATTGTATGGTAATTCGGCAAAAGAAGCCACTTATCCAAGCTATATTATGGAAAGCCCAGGTGTACCATATAACTCTGCTGAAAACAATTATATCCTTATTTTTAAGAAAGGGGAATTACCGCCTGTAAATGCATTTTGGTCATTTAGCATCTACGATGCCAAGACACAGCTTTTTATTCATAATAACTTAAATCGTTATTTATTAAACTCTAATAATATGGATGGGTATGTGTATAACGATGATGGATCTTTAACACTATATATACAAAAAAAATCACCAGGAAAAGAGCTTGAAAGCAATTGGCTACCGGCACCTGATGGTCCTTTTTATTGTATGATGAGATTGTATGGACCAAAACCAGAAGCGCTATCTGGTGAATGGGTAAGCCCTGGTTTGATCAGAAATAATTAGAAAAAATATTTCCATTAAAATAGATTATTCAACAAATAATTTCAAAACTCATGAAAAATAAAACAAACTTATTATCTACAATAGCCCTGCTGCTTTTTGTTGTGTCCTGTAATGGCCCAGCAAAAAATATAAAGACAGAATCTCCCAATCTAAAAAACATTGCTTATGATGCATTTATATATGCATACCCAATGATGGAGCAGGTAAAAACAATTAATGACATGTTTGCCTTTAATAACATGACTCCAAATGTTGTTGCTATGAATTCAAAATTCCCAATGGATAATGTAGGAATGCCTATTGTTGCTCCAAACCTTACCTCTATGACTGGAGGAGTTTTTGTTGATATATCAGCAGGTCCTGTTACTTTAGAGATTCCAGAAGTTAAAGATCGTTACACTGTTTACCAATGTGTAGATGTGTTTACCCATAATTTTTATTATATGGGAAGCAGAGGTAATAAAGGAGAAGCTGGAACCTTTACTTTTTATAGTAAAGGCCAACAGTTACCCGATAATGGTTCTACCCCTGTGCTTTTAGAAGGTGATTTTGCTTTTGTAGTCGTGCGTATAGACATTAAAGACCGCTCTGAAGTTAACCAGGTTCTTGCCATTCAGGATGCAATTAAAGTTATATCTGCACCAACTGAAACCCGAGCATATCCAGCATATGATAAGGAAAAGGCATTTTCACCAAAGTTCGTAGAATATGTCAACGAATTATTAACGGAAGTTCCAGAATCCGAAACAACCTTATTTGAGAAATTTAAGTCAATCGGAATTATGAATGAAGTTAAACTCAGTGAAGAAGAACTGAAGGAAGTGCAGACTGGTATTGATTCTGCTTATCTAGCTATTCAAACCGAAACCCAAAACCTAAATATTGGTAATGGATACATAGGGGCAACTGAAACTTTTGGAACACGAGAATTTTTAAATGAAAACTATCTTTTCAGAGCGGTAGGTGCTCATTTTGGATTATGGGGAAATTCGAAGGAAGAAGCCAATTATTTTATGCTTTACACCGATGGTGAAGGTGAAATTAGATTTACCAAAGAAGAACTTCCTCCTTTATCAGATATTGGATTTTGGTCGGTTACCGTTCATGACGAGAACGTACTTGTTCATAAGAATGAATATGATTCGTATGTATTAACCATGGATCAAATGAAGTTTGAAGAAGATGGTTCTTTAATTTTGAAAATTTCTTCTAAGCAAGAAGAAGGCAATTGGTTATATACACCAGGAGGGAAAATGGTTGTTCTAATTAGAGCTTATCAAGCAGACACCAAGAAAATAGGAACTTATTTTCCTCCTAAATTTATCAAAAAATAATAATTAATCATGAAAATAAAACTAATTATTGTATTTGTAATAGTACTCACATCGGGTATTATTCGTGCTCAAGAAAGCCAAGATGAACTATCAAAAGCTGCTGCAAATCCATTAGCTGATTTGATTAGTTTGCCTTTTCAGAATAATTTAAATATGAATTATGGGCCTCATAATCGTAATGTTAATGTACTAAATATTCAGCCTGTTATTCCTTTGTTTAAAGGCAAGTTTATTACACGAACCATTATGCCAATTGTATCTATTCCTGATTTTACAAAAGAAAGTGGTATGGAATCAACTGGATTGGGAGATATCATTTTAACGGGTTTTTATGTACCAGAAAGTAAAGGATTGATGTTAGGTTTTGGGCCTGTAATTGAGCTGCCTACAGGCGGTAGTATTCGAGGCAGTCAAAAATGGAGTGCCGGGCCATCACTTGTAGTAATGGCGCAACCTGGCGATTGGACATTTGGGGTATTGATTAATAACGCTTGGTCATTTGCTGGCGATTCAAACCGAGGCGATGTAAATCATATGTTGCTTAACTTATTTGTTGTTAGTCAATTAGGTGATGGTTGGTACATAAACAGTGCACCAATTATCACAGCCGATTGGACTGCTGACTCAGAAGATCGATGGATTGTTCCTGTGGGAGCGGGTGGAGGAAAACTTTTGATGCTTGGCGGGAAACTACCGTTAAACTTACAAACTCAGTTATATTATAATATAATAAGACCTGATTTTGGCCCTGAATGGCAGTGGAGGGTACAGGCACAGATATTATTGCCTACTAATATGTTTAAAGGAAAAAAAGATGTAAAGTTTTAAATACTAATATAATTTGTCTTTAGTACTGTACACTAATGTCTAATTTATGAAGTCTTGTTATTGTAATTTTGTTGTATTAAACAATATAAATTAAGTGTAAAATACAGTTTGTTTTTTAGTAACTATTTTTACTATTTATTGTTTACCAACACAATTTTCTAGGTAAACTTGTTAACTCTTGAAAATTTGGACTACTTCTTTGTATATGTCAACTGTTAAAAAGGTAAGTTTATAATGAATAAAAAGTTTAACTTTATTCCATGAATTTTTTTTTAAAAGTCTTATTTACTTTGTTCCCACTTGTTGTCATTGGGCAAGGATATTATAATCGAGAAAATTTTGGAAATCGTTCTGTTTTGCTAAGTGGTAATGTAACCGGAAGTGTAGAAGATTTAGGTCTTACTTATTATAATCCTGCACGAATAGCTTTGGTTGAAAGCCCAATTTTCACTATCAATGCCAAAGCTTATGAGTTTAGTACCCTAAAATTAAAGAATGTATTTGGTAGAAATGAAGAATTAGATAATTCTAACTTTAATGGAGTTCCAAGTTTAGTAGCTGGTACTTTTACCATTGATAAATGGGAAAATCATGATTTTGCTTATTCGTTGATAACGAAGCTTCGTTCTAATAAAAGTTTAAATTTTTTAAAAAATTTAAAACCGGAAGAATTAGAAGATAGTTTTAAAGAAATTGAAGGATTTAATGCTGAATTGAATTCAAATAATAAAGAGACTGATGAGTGGTTTGGAGTAACTTGGGGAACAAAAATAAAGGATAATTTGAGTGTTGGAGTTTCTGCCTTTGCTTCTGTTTATAATTTTAAAAACAAGTTTAACCTAGATTATACAAGTTTAGATCAATTACAAAATGTAATTTTATTTAACAATGAAATTAGAATGCAACAAACTTCTTATGGTATGTTTTGGAAAGTGGGTTTGGCATGGAAATTGAAAAAAATTGAATTAGGTTTGAATATAGATCTTCCATATTTGGAAGTTTACAATAAGGGAAAGTTTAGATTTCAAAAGTATTTATCAGGTACTGAAAATGATCAGTTTAGATTTATTGACTTTAAAGATATAAAATCACAGCGAAAAGAACCACTTGGCATATCTATTGGTGCAGGTATACCTATAGGTAAATATATAATTCATACGAAGATAGATTGGCATGGTAAATTGTCTGAATACGATCGATTAATAATTCCTGTAGTTGATTCAATTTATAAGAGATTTTCCTTTAAAGAAGAACGTAGATCTGTAATTAATTTTGGAATAGGAGGAGAGTATTATTTAAATGAAAAATGGAACCTGTATGGCAGTATATCGACTGATTTTTCTCCTTTAAAATCTAATGCAAATATTTTTGATTTGATTGGAGATGATGATAATGAAGATGTGAATTTTGAATCTAATTTTTATCATTTTGGTTTAGGTGTAAATTTAAACATGAAAAAGGTAAAATTGATTATTGGATCTACTTTTACCACAGGAACCGACAAATTTGATCAGCCATTTGATTTTTCAGAATCTGCTATTGACTTTCCAATTAATGATGAACCTTCCTCAATTTTAATAAATCGGTGGCAGTTTGTCATTGGATTAGAGCTGCCCATTTTTGGATATAATCTAGAGTTTAAATAATTACAAGTACAATTGAAAACGTCTTTCGAAAATTATTAATTATTCAAAGTAACTTTAAATAACTTCACTGAGTTGTACTCTTAAACAATGTTTTGATAATCAGTGGCTAAAATGTATTTTATTTTTAAAGACTGATTTTCAAACTTTAAAATAAAAAAATAATTAACTGCTACAAATTAAAAGCAACACCCAGCATTGGTCCAAATGTTTTTACATTAGTTTTTAATTCATCAGCACCTGTACCATCTACTCTTTTGTAATTAAAAGTTTTGTATCCTGCAATAACTGTGAGTAATTTGGAAACTTTAAATGTATTTACATAAGTTAGATCATAATATAGATCTGATGAATTTCCTATACCAAATCCTCCAATATTTGCTGATAGCCCTAACAAAACAGATTTGCTTAAAATAATTCTAAAATTTGTTCCAATAACCATATCTGTCCATTGTTGTTTATCTTCAATGTTAGCAGGAAAACCAGGAATTGGAAGAGGAGAATTAAGATCCACATCCACATTAATATCATTAGACCAATATAGAGCACCTATGGTAGCGTCCATAGCCCAGCCACGAATCACAGTATCACCAAAATCAATTTTATCAATAAGCGTATAGCCTAATTTAGTATCTAATATGATTTGATCTACTTTAAAATCAATTATCAACATACCCTCTTCAATTATACTGCCTAATTTAGCATAAGTAAGGTTGCTGCTTAAACTCCATTTTTTATATTTTGCCTGAGCAACTATTTGAAACCCGAAATTGGTTAAAGATGTAAGGTCGTTAAAAGATTGCCTTATCTTTTCACTACCAACATCAGTTGCAGTTCCTGCCAGCCACGCATATGGAGCAATTTTAAAAGTCCAGGGTTTGCGTTCTTTCTGATCGATAAATTCTGTATTTGCTGTGCCTACTTCTTCCTTTTTTTCTTGTGAGATAATGATGGAATAATTAAATAAAAATGTGATAATAAGTAAGCTTTGAGTTAATTTAATTTTCATAAGGATTAATTCGTAATTGTAAAAATAAATAAAAATGAAGCCATACATAAACCGTAAGACTTCATTTTAAATAGATATTTAAATAGAAATATTTCTACTAAATAAATAATTTTACGCTTCTTTTAAAGGAATATTCTTTAGAATTTCCAATAAATATTTCCAGAATTTTTGTGCAGAAGCGATATTTGCTCTTTCATCAGGTGAGTGTGCTCCTTTGATGGTTGGTCCGAAAGAGATCATATCCATATTCGGGTAATTGGTTCCTAAAATACCACATTCCAAACCTGCATGACAGGCAACAACATCCGCTTTTTTATCAAAGATATTTTCGTAAAGATCTTCCATTACACTTAGAATTGGAGAGTTTGCATTGGGACTCCACCCAGGGTAAGAACCAGAGAATTCTACTTTAAATCCTTCTTTTTCAAACGCAGCTTTTAAAAGATTGGCAACTTCTATTTTACTTTCTTCTACAGATGAACGTGTTAAACAATCAATTTGGATGTTACCATTTTTTAAGTTTACTATTGCGATATTATTGGAAGCTTCTACCAAACCTTCCATTTCTTCACTCATTTTATGAACGCCGTTAAGAGCATTATTTACAGCCTTGATTAATTTGGCTTGCTCTTCTTTAGATATAGCTTTTTTAAAATTTTCAGTTTTTTCAAAATTGATTACTAAATTAGGTTCAATCTCTGAAAATTCCAGTTTGATTTTCCTTGTAATTTCATTTATTTTATCTTTTACATCAATGATATCTACAGGATTACAGATTACAGTTGCAAAACTTTCTCTTGGAATAGCATTACGTAAACTTCCACCTTGAATTTCAGATATATGGATATAATCCTGTGTTGATTCAAAGATTTGATTCATTATTTTATTTGCATTTCCAAATCCTCGGTGGATATCCATTCCGGAATGACCACCACGTAAACCTTTTACGGTAATTTTAAATGCAACATCATCACCACTAAAAACTTCTTCTTCATATTTCTTGGTTGCAGTAACATCAATTCCACCTGCACAACCAATATCCAGTTCTGTATCTTCTTCCGTATCCAGATTTAATAAAATTTCTCCATCCAAATAACCAGCTTGTAATCCTTTGGCACCAGTCATACCGGTTTCTTCATCAATGGTAAATAAAGCTTCAATTGCAGGGTGTGGAATGTCAGAACTTTCCAATACACTCATTATTGCAGCAACTCCCAGACCGTTATCAGCTCCTAATGTTGTACCTTCAGCAGTAACCCATCCATTTTCAATGATCATTTTGATTCCTTCTTTATCGAAATCAAATACGGTATCACCATTTTTTTGATGAACCATGTCTAAATGAGATTGCATCACAATGGTTTTTCTGTTTTCCATTCCAGAGGTTGCTGGTTTTTTGATGATCACATTTTGAATTGGGTCAACGATAGTTTCTAGACCTAATTTTTTACCAAAGGCAACCATAAATGCAATGACTTTTTCTTCTTTTTTTGATCCTCGGGGAACTTCATTTAGATCTGAAAATTTATTCCATAAACCTTTTGGTTCCAAGTTTCTTATATCTTGACTCATAATGTTTTGTTTAAATTGTTAAATGGATTTCAAAGTTACTAAAAATAGTGCATGAATAATTGTTGTGTCATAATTACTTATCATATGATTCTTGATAAGAATAATACCTTTCTATAATTCAATAATTATATCTTCTAAAGGTTTTCTTACCTTTTTCATGCCACTCATAATATCATCTTCAGCTCTTATTCCAACAGGAAGCATTAAAACTGATTTTAGATTTTTTTCTTTTAAACCCAGAATTTCATCAATTTTTGAAGGTACAAACCCTTCCATAGGGCAATTGTCAATTTTTTCTACCGCACAAACCGTCATTAGGTTCCCAAGAGCAATGTAGGTTTGGTAAACGGAGGATCTTTCAATATCTTCAGCTGACATGCCACCATACATTCCCTTTAATTGTTCGCGGAAGGTTCCAACAACCTCTTCGGTAGTTCCTCTCACTTTTTTTTCATAATCGAAATAATTATCAATTGTTTTTTTATTTACAACGGTATCAATGCATAGTACTAAAAGATGAGAACATGTTTTCACCTGTTCTTGAAAATAGGAGTGAGAGAAGATTTCATCTTTTAACTTTTGATCATTTAGTACAATCATTTTCATTGGTTGTAAACCAAATGAAGTGGGTGTTAGATTAAAAGCATTTTTTAAAGTTTCAATTTGAGTATTGGTTAATTTTTTACTCGGATCAAATTTCTTACTGGCATAGCGCCATTCTAAACTTTCTATGATATTCATCTTATGTGATTTTTTTTATTATGGATTTTTTTCGTTTTGAAAGAGAAAAAGTTGATTAGCTTAATGATTGCATATTAACCAATTTATAATAAGCTCCTTCTTTTGCCAGAAGCTCTTGGTGTTTACCTTGTTCTACAATTTTACCTTTTTGAATTACCACAATCATATCTGCTTTTTGAATGGTAGATAACCTATGTGCGATTACAACAGAGGTTCTGTTTTCCATCATTTTTTCTAGGGCTTTTTGCACCAGTTGTTCTGATTCGGTATCTAATGCTGAGGTTGCCTCATCAAGGATCATGATTGGTGGGTTTTTCAATACAGCACGTGCTATAGATAAACGTTGTCTTTGTCCACCTGATAATGTATTACCGCTATCTCCAATATTATTGTTGTATTGATTAGGTAGATCAACAATAAATTCATGGGCATTTGCAATTTTTGCAGCTTCTATAACTTTCTCATCACTTGCTTGATCCACTCCTAGTTTAAGGTTGTTTTTAACGGTATCATGAAATAAAATAGATTCCTGTGTTACCAATCCCATTAATTCACGTAAAGACTCCTTTTTGATATTTTTGATATTAACTCCGTCAATTAAAATTTCACCTTTGTTTACATCATAAAACCTTGGAATTAAATTTGCCAGAGTTGACTTTCCACTTCCTGACTGTCCAACAAGTGCAACTGATTTCCCTTTGGGAATAGTCAAAGAAAAATCTTTTAAAACATATTCATCTTTATATTTAAAATAAACATTTTTTAAGGTGATTTCTTTGTCAAAAGATGTTTTATCCAACGCATCAGCAACATTTTTAATGTCGTTTTCTGTTTCCAGAATTTCCATAATTCTTTCCGCAGAAGCATTTCCTTTTTGCACACTAAAAACGGCTTGAGAAATAGCTTTTGCCGGATTTAAAATTAGGTAAAATAAGCCAATATACCCAAGAAATTCCTGAGGTTTCATATCGTCTGAACCGCTTAAAACTAATCTTCCTCCAAACCATAAAATTGCAATAATAGTTGCCGAGCCAAGAAATTCACTCATAGGTGATGCTAAATTTTTCCGGTTTAGTACACTATTCATTAACTTTTCAAAACGTGTGGTTGATTTTTGGAATTTATGTTCTATTTTATCTTCTGCGGTAAAACTTTTGATCACTTTTAATCCGGTGAGTGTTTCTTCAATAAAAGATAAGAAATTCCCTGTTTCCTGTTGTGCCAATAAAGATTGTGCTTTTAACTTTTTACTCACAGATGATATTATTATTCCAGAAACAGGTAAAAGTATAAAAACAAAAAGTGTGAGTTTCATACTTATAGCAAACATCGAAATTAAGGTAAAAGCTATTGTTAAAGGTTCTCGAACGATAGCTTCCAGTGAATTTAAAAAAGAAAACTCAACTTCCTGAACGTCACTTGTTAAGCGCGCTATGGTGTCGCCTTTTTTCTTTTCAGAAAAATATGAAATAGGTAATTCTAAAACTTTATGAAACAATCCATCTCTAAGATCTTTTACAATTCCATTTCGTAAAAATGCCAGAACATACATGGCGAGATACCGAAATAGGTTTTTTAAAAAAAACATGGAAAAACTCACCAAACTGATAAACAATAGAGCTTTCTCAGCTCCGCTTGTTTCCATAATATTTGAGATGTGATAATTTAAACTATTTTGTACATAGTCGTAAATTCCCGCAACACCAGTGAAATTTGGATTTTGCATAACCCTTTCATTTCTCCCAAATAAAATTCCCAAAACAGGAATAAATGCAAGAACAGATAGTACATTAAAAATAGCGTAAAGAATATTGAATAAAATATTAAGCCAAACATACCTTGTATAAGGTTTGGCAAAACGCAGAATTTTTTTAAAATATTTCATAAAAGAACAATAGAGAGGTGATATTTATAAATATCACCTCTTTTTAATTTTAATAGAAGAAGTTTGATTTACAGATCAAGCTCTTTGATAATATTCTTGATTTTGTTATCGAGCTCACCTTCAACTTTCTTAGCATTATCTATATGATTTAGAGGAGCATGAACACTAAAATAAAATTTGATCTTAGGTTCTGTTCCGCTTGGTCTAGCAGCAACTCTTGTGCCGTTAACGGTTGTATAAATCAAAACATTTGATTTTGGAAGATCAATAACGGTTTTTTCATTGGTTAGCAGGTTTTTACAGATTGAATTTTCATAATCATATAAGAACTCTACTTTCTCACCAGCCATTTCAGAAATTGGATTTTGACGCATATTGGTCATGATTTGAGCAATTTCTTTTGCACCTGAAATACCTTTTTTAACAACTGAGATCAAATGTTCTTTATAAAAACCATGTTTTACATATAGTTCTAACAATTCCATGTACATGGAGGATCCGTTTGCTTTTGCCTGTGCAGCAATTTCACATGCGAGCAAAGTTGCAGATACTGCATCTTTGTCTCGTACAAAATCACCAACCATAAATCCGAAACTCTCTTCTCCACCACCAATAAAATCTTGCTTACCTTCTGCTTCTCGTATTGTTTTTGCAATCCATTTAAACCCTGTAAGAACCACTTTTGTTTCAACGCCACAACTTGCAGCTATTTCATTGATCATAGGTGTTGATACGATGGTTGATCCTACAAATTGGTTTCCGTTCAATTTACCTTTCTCTTCCCAGTCTTTAATAAGTGAATTCACCAGTAAAACAAAGGTTTGGTTCCCATTTAATAAAACCATATTGTTGCTTAGATCACGAACTGCAATTCCAAGTCTGTCACAATCAGGGTCTGTTCCAATAACGATATCCGCACCAATTTTTTCAGCAAGATCTGTTGCCATTTTTAAAGCTGCAGGTTCTTCCGGATTAGGAGATTCTACTGTAGGAAAATCACCATTTGGTTCTCTTTGTTCCTCAACTATATGAACATCGGTATAACCAGCTGCTGCAAAAGCCTCCGGCATAATCGTAATAGAAGTACCATGTAAGGAAGTAAAAACAATTTTAAGATCTTTTCTGCTCTTTGTTCTTTCTGAGGTTGAATTTAAAACAGCTTCTTTTGTGAATTTTGCGTCAATTTCTTCACCAATAACTTCTATTAATTCGTCATTTGCTTTAAATTTAATATCGCTAAAATCTAAAGCATTGATCTCATCAATTATTTCACCATCCTGTGGTGGAATAATCTGACCTCCATCATTAAAATAAACTTTGTATCCATTATATTCAGGTGGATTATGTGATGCTGTAAGAATAATTCCTGCATCACAATTTAATTCTCTAACCGCATATGATAATTCAGGAGTTGGACGTAGATCTTCAAATAAATATACTTTAATGTTGTTTGCTGAAAACACTTCGGCACAAGCCTTGGCAAATAATTTACTGTTATGACGGCAATCATAAGCAATGGCAACTTTAAGCTGTTTTTTTGGGAATGCTTTTATTAAATAGTTTGAAATACCTTGTGTGTTTTTTCCTAAAGTATATCTGTTAATGCGATTGGTTCCGGCACCCATAACACCTCGCATACCACCAGTACCAAACTCCAAACTTTTATAAAACCTGTCGGTCAGTTCATCAGAATTATCATCTATTAATTGTTTGATCTCATTCTGAGTATTGTTGTCAAAAGTGTCAGTCAGCCACAATTTTGCTTTGTTAAGAATTTCGGGTGTGTTCATTTTTTATTGGATTTTATAAGAGCAAATATAATGTTTTTTTAGGGTAAAAAAATATTAAGTTATGCTCTGATTTTAATATAAAATGATTGTCAAAAGCAAAATTATTTTTTTCTTGAAATATATTTGTATCCAATTCTTAAATGTAAATTAAACCATAATTCACCTTCATTTTCTCTATAATTGGTGTGGTTTGAATAAAACAGATATCTATATCCAATACCAATTCCGGTTTCATAGTTAAAGTGCTTGGCAATATTTCTTCGAATACCCCATGTAGGAACAATAGAGAGATCACTTATTATAGATATATTTTCATAATGTGAAATAACAAACCAATCAGGATGGTAACTTGTTTTTAGTGCAATAAAATTACCACTGTTCCCATCAGTTCGTTTGGTTTTTTTTACTCGTTTTTTAAAATTGTAATACCATCTTGGCTCTATTGTAATAACCGGATAAGTAAGATAAGTTTTAATATCACCAAAATCAGAACCAAAAACGTCAAGATCTAAGCCAATTTCACTTCTCAAAGCGAAGGATTCAGATAATTTTAGTTCATTATTGACCCATATTCCTAAAAAACCAGTTTGAATTCCCCAGATTGATTTTTCTACACTTGTATTTTGAGCGTCTGTTTTAAAAATAAAGAGCAAAGCAATTGCCAGAATAATAGTTTTCAATTTCATTGTGTACTATTTTTTTTGTAAATCTATTATTATTATTATTATGCAATTTAAAGATTGATTTTTTTACCGATGGTATATCTGCTTTCATCCCGTTTGGTTCGTAAGATTAATTCGCCAATAAAACCTGCTAAAAACAATTGAGAACCTAGTATCATTGCAATTAAAGCAATATAAAACCATGGATTATCTGTAACCAGGATGGTGGGTTGATGATTGTAAAGCATGATCAATTTAGAAATACCTATAAAGAGTGAGGCAAAAAAACCAAGAGCAAACATAAGAGTGCCAAGTAATCCGAAAAGGTGCATGGGCCTTTTACCGTATTTGGTTAAAAAACTAATAGTGATCAGGTCTAAAAAACCATTGATAAAACGATCCATACCAAATTTTGTAGTGCCGTATTTTCTTGCCTGATGTTGCACAACCTTTTCATCTATTTTAGAAAAACCTGCATTTTTAGCCAAAACCGGAATGTACCTGTGCATTTCGCCATTAACATCAATGTTTTTAATTACTTCATTTTTGTAGGCCTTTAATCCGCAATTAAAATCATGTAAATGTAAACCTGATGTTTTTCTTGCAACAGCGTTAAACAATTTAGATGGAATGTTCTTTCGTATTTTGGAATCGTATCTTTTCTTTTTCCATCCTGATATAAGATCGTAATCTTTTTTGATGATCAGATCATATAATTCAGGAATTTCATCCGGATTATCCTGCAAATCAGCATCCATAGTGATTACAACATCTCCATTGGCTTCTTTAAAAGCAGCGTTTAAAGCTTGTGACTTACCGAAATTGATCTGAAATTTTATTCCTTTAACATTGGGATTTTGATGAGAAAGTTCTTCAATTATTCGCCATGAAGAATCATTACTTCCATCATCTATAAAAAGTATTTCATAAGAAAAATGATTGGACTGCATAACTTTAACAATCCAATCATATAATTCTTTTAAAGATTCTTCTTCGTTTAGTAGTGGTATTACTACAGATATATCCATAAATTTACAATGCTATGACTCAGGGTTCTTCTTTTTCATTATTGCAGCTACTATTAAACCTATAACTGAATACATTGCTAATGAGATAAAATAATTTTTTATCTGACTAACCAATGAAAAAGAATCTGTTTCTTCTATTTTGGCTATTGCTTCATCAAAAGCTTCTTCTGGAACATTAAATCTTTCTAATAATTCTGTTGTCTTCTCAATAGATAACTGTTTTAATACTTCTTTTGCCTCTGGATCAATTACATTGAAAATAAGAAAAGAAACAATAGTTGAAATTAAAAAACCAACAACAATAACCATAAAAAATGCTGAAAAGGCATCTTTAAAGCTTATAAAGCCGTTGAGTAATTTTTTCACACTTAAAATTGCTATTATTCCTATGGCTATTACTAATAAAAAATAGACTCCCATGAGCCATGGATTTAATAGAGAAGAAATATCGATTGCATATATGCCTGCAGTAGTAAACGATAAAATAGCTCCTAAAATAATTCCGAAATAAATTCCTTTTGATTTTACAATTTGATTCATAATATTAGTTTATAAATTAGTTTAAACAAATATACTTCATTTCTTAGAATGTCAAAACCTAAGTAAAAAATAGTTTTAAAAATTTTCAAAAAAAGGTTGTTAAATTGTAAAATGATTGTAATTTCGCAGCGGCAAGTCCTGCACAACCAGCTCCCTTTGAATCCTCCAGGGCGGGAACGCAGCAAAGGTATTAGGTCGTAGCGGTGTGATGCAGGTAGCTTGCCATTTTAATGAAACTTATCTTTGATGAGTTGCTAAACGAAATCAAAGATTTTAGTTGTTCCAGTCCCTAACAGGAAAATACCGTATCATCGCTTCATTTCATTTCAAGAGCTAGCAATCCCATCTTTTCTTGGGGAAGGGATTCAAAAAACATCTTATTTTAGTAAACTATCTTACTTCTTTTTAAAAATATCACATTAAATGATAATAGAATTTCATTGCTTTTTAGGATATTTGCCCTATGGATAAGGTAGTTTTAATCACAGGTGCTTCCACAGGAATAGGCAATGCAACCGCTAAGTATTTATCCGATAAAGGATTTCGGGTTTATGGAACTTGTCGTATTCCTAAACCAAATAATCAACCATTTACATTGTTGCAATTAGATTTAAATGATTCAAATACCATTGAAAGTGCTGTTAAAACGGTAATTGATAAGGAAGGTAGAATTGATGTTTTGATCAATAATGCAGGCTCAGGTATTACCGGACCAATTGAAGAGACTCCAACAGATGAAATGCGCAAATCATTTGACACTAATTTTTTTGGAACCATTGATGTAATAAAGTCCGTTTTACCACAAATGCGAAAACAAAAATCGGGTTTGATCATAAATTTGACTTCTATTGCCGGATATATGGGCTTGCCATTTAGAGGCGTTTATTCTTCGAGTAAAAGTGCATTGGAAAGAGTTACAGAATCCATTCGGATGGAAGTGAAAAAATTTGGTATTATGATAACAAATATTGCTCCAGGTGATTTTAACACCAATATTGCGGCAAACAGATATCATACTCCTGTTTTTAAAGATTCTTCATATAAGAAGGTGTATCAAAAAAATCTTGACTTGATGAATGCACATGTAAATACCGGTGGAGATCCTATTAAAATAGCAAAAAAAATACACAAAATAATCAATAAGAAAAACCCGAAGATACATTACAAAGTGGGTAGTTTTGTAGAAGAACTTTCTATTGTCTTAAAGCAGGTATTGCCTAACAAATTGTATGAGTATATGATTATGAAGTATTATAAAATGTAATTACTCTTCTTGCTTTATTGAGATTAAATAATTGACATAGTGATGATTATTCATAAAATTCTGCAATTTTATTTATATTTTTTCGTTTTAGATCAGGTACGTAAGTAGGGTCTTTAGCATAACCAATCGGTAGCAATAAAAATGGTCGCTCATTGTCTGGGCGATTGAGTATTTTACTTAAAAATTGCATCGGACTGGGAGTGTGGGTTAAAGTAACCAAACCTGCATTGTGAATAGCTGTGATCAACATGCCACTTGCCAATCCAACAGATTCATTCACATAATAATTATTGATTTTTTTACCTTTTTCATTATATTCAAATGCCTTTTTGAAAATTCCGATCAACCAGGGGGCAATTTCTAAAAAAGGCTTGTTTATATCTGTTCCCAAATGTGCCAGATCTTTTAACCAGCTGTCACTCATTCTACTTTCATAACTTTCTTTTTCTTCTATTTCTGCTGCTTTTCTAATTTTACTTTTAATTTCAGGATTTGAAATGGCACAAAATGTCCAAGGTTGTTTATGAGCACCCGATGGGGCAGTGGAGGCAGTTTTGATCAGGTTTCTAATAATTGTTTTTGAAACAGGTTTGCTACTGAACTCTCTGACAGATCTTCGCATATTCATTTTTTGATAAAAAGATTCACTTTTTAAAAGTATATCTTGTGGGGAAAATTCAAACTGCTCAAATTTTATATGTTTAAATCCGTTGATTAGAATGTGATCTTTTGTGTTCATATTTCCGTAAAATTTATTCTTTAAATTAAAATGGTGCAATAATTAATCGAAACAAAGGTTAATATTATTGTTAAGAAAGTCAAATTTTTATTGGATACCACTACCATAATTAACTTATATTTGTTGAAATTAAAAAAAGAAAGAATGAAATTTTTTATAGATACTGCAAATTTAGATCAAATCAAAGAGGCTCAGGAATTTGGAATATTAGATGGAGTTACTACAAATCCATCATTGATGGCAAAAGAAGGGATTACGGGAGCAGAAAACATAATCAACCATTACAAAACAATTTGTGATATTGTTGATGGAGATGTTAGTGCAGAAGTAATTGCAACTGATTTTGACGGGATGGTAAGAGAAGGAGAATCACTAGCTGCTTTGAATCCGCAAATTGTGGTAAAACTCCCTATGATAGCTGATGGTGTGAAGGCTTGTAAATATTTTTCTGATAAAGGAATAAAAACTAATATGACATTGGTTTTTTCTGCCGGTCAGGCATTGCTTGCTGCTAAGGCAGGTGCAACTTATATGTCGCCATTTATTGGTAGATTGGATGATATTTCTACAGATGGTTTAGGATTGATATCTGAGATCAGATTGATCTATGATAATTATGGATATGAAACTCAAATTTTAGCAGCATCTGTGCGTCATACCATGCATATTATGGATTGCGCAAAGATTGGTGCAGATGTAATGACTGGTCCACTAAGTGCAATTAAAGGTTTGCTAAAACACCCTTTAACAGATATTGGATTAGCACAGTTTTTAGCTGATTATAAAAAAGGAAATTGATCTGAAAATTAGAAATTTAAGATTTAAAATTAAAAACTCATAAGTGTTTTGCTTGTGGGTTTTTTTATTCGTGAGACTCTAAAAAAAAATAGTTTCAATTTTTTAGTTAGTCGAACTAATCCCGCTTTTCAGCGAGATCTAGGTTTGTACCTCGATCCTTAGGGTTGATTCCCATTAATTGAGTTCAGGGATTAGCATGAGGTTCAATACCTTTTATTGGGGATATTTACTTTATCAGATAAAATAGCTAAGACAATGCTTTTTCTTGCCAATTCTAAACCCTCTTTTTAGATGATAGAATCTGATAGAATTGAAGAATTGTCTCAAAGTTAATTTTTTACCTTTGTTAGGGTAGTTTGTTGTATTTTTATGACAAGCTAAAGTGAAAATTAATTAGCCTTTTATGAGAAATTTAATATTCAAAAATCTTATTTTAACCATCATTATTCTTTTGTCTAATTTTGGAATGGCACAGGTTTATAAAGATAATTTTGCCCATACTTTCTCTATTGTTGCAAGAGATAAAGTAACCGGAGAAATGGTAGTTGCGGTGCAAAGTCACTGGTTTGCTGTAGGAACATCGGTTTCCTTGGAAAAATTAGGAGTTGGAGTAGTAGCGACACAATCTTTTATCAATCCGGCTTATGGTTCAAAAGGTTTTCAATTGATGGAGGAAGGGGGAAGTATAACAGAAACCTTAGAAATTTTGATAGCAAAAGATGAAGCCAGAGATGTAAGGCAAGTTGCTATGCTTGATGTTCATGGTGATGTTTCTACCTTTATAGGAAATAATTGTATTGATTTTGCAAATGAAATAATTGGTAATAATTTTTCTGTTCAAGCCAATATAATGCTTGATGACAAAGTTGTTCCTGCGATGTCAAAAGCCTTCCGCGAAAGCGGAAATTCACCTTTGGTAGAAAGAATGATAAATGTGCATCATGCTTATCAGTTTATGAATAAAGGAGATCTTGCAGTGGAGGATAATGATATGAAAACTGCATTAAAAGAATATGGTGCTGCACAAAAAATATTTCCTAAGAATCTGGAAATGAAATATTGGACTGCCATTGCTTTGGCGAATAATAAAAATTTTGATAAAGCGCTTCCTATTTTTAAAGAGGTTTTAAAAAAGATAAGAACAGGAGATTATAGACAGAAAGGTTAATAAAATCAGGACTATTAATGGTTTTGAATGAGGAGTTGAAAAATATTTTATCACAGTAAGTTTATGAATTTATGAAAACCGCAACGGTTAGAGAACTAAAGAATGAATTAAAGTACAGGTCACAGGTGGAACTTGTTGAACTTTGCTTGCGTTTATCAAAATTTAAAAAGGAAAATAAAGAACTTCTTACTTATTTATTATTTGAACAATCAGATGAAGAATCTTTTATTCTTGGTGTAAAAAGAGAGGTAGAAGAAGACTTTAAATTGATCAACAGAAATAGTTATTTTTATATTAAAAAGAGTGTTAGAAAGATTTTACGGAATACCAAAAAGTATATCCGTTATTCTAAAAAGAAAGAAACGGAAGTTGAATTACTTCTGTATTTTTGTAAAGAGTTAAAAGAGTTAAGACCAAACTATAAAAATAATGTGAGTCTGGTGAATATTTTTGAACGACAAATTTTAAGTATAAAAAAGGCAATTGCAACTTTACATGAAGATCTGCAATATGATTACGGATTAGAGTTGGAGGAGTTGAGTTAAGTAATAAATTAAAATTTAAAAAATGAGTATATTAAACAAACTATTAGGTAATGCAAGTGTTGTTTCACCGGAAGAATTAACCAAGAAATATGAAAAACTACTTATTAAAAGTGAACTGGTAGAATTAGGTTTTAAATTGTTTAGAGATGTATTTATGTTTACAAATAAACGTCTGATTATAATTGATGTTCAGGGTTTAACTGGGAGTAAAGTAGAATACAGATCGATGCCTTATAAAAATATATCAAGATTCTCATTGGAAACTGCCGGAACTTTTGATCTGGATGCCGAGTTGAAAATATGGATTTCTGGTGAAAATTTGCCAACCGTAAGTAAAAAGTTCAATAAAAGTATTGATGTTTATGAAGTTCAAAAGTTTTTAGCAGAGAAAGTGATGTAAATTATATTTTAAATAGATTATTATGAAAATAAAGCAATATTTAATTCTCAGTTTAGTGCTTGTTGGGTTGGTATTTAATTCTTGTCACGAAGACAATATCCCCGTTGTGTATCCATATGAGGCAGAGGTAATTAGAATAAATATTGATTGTGGTTTTTATGAAATAAGAATTACAAAAGGATTAGAAAGTGTGAAATTGATTTTAGGCGAAATAGTTATAGGAGATGTTTTTATTGCTAAAAATCTACCAGATGAATTTAAAGTTAACGGACTTCAAATAAAACTTGATTTAAGAAAGCCGAAGAGCAATGAATTAGGTGTATGTAGGCATATGGAGCCAGGTTACCCATGGATATTTGTCACTAAAGCTCAAAAGTAGTAAATCCTTTTGATGGAATAATTTGATTAAGAAATTGGTAGTATAAGAAATTTATATGCATACTTTAAAAGGTTTAAAAATTAAAGAACATGAAAATAACTTTTAAAAGGCCAAAAGAAAATTTCAATCAAAATTTAACCTATAAAATTTTTATTGGAGATAAAAAGGTCACAGAACTAAAAAATGGAGAAGAAAAGGTTATTGAAATACCCGATGAAAATGAAAATATGTTTCTTAAGGCTAAAATGTATGGGTGGTTTGGAAGTAAAAAAGTTGTATTAAAACAACTACCCCAAAACGAAAGTTTAATTATTAGTGGAAGTAAATTTTTAAATAGAATAGTACCTTTTGTAGGGCCAATATTAATAGTTTCTGGAATGATGTGGGTTTTGAGTAATAACGATTTTATAAAACATTTTGGATTGGGTTTGTTTGTTGTTTGGCTTCTTGTTGCAATTTGGGTTTTGACTTTTGGCGGGAATAACTGGCTGTATATTAAAAAAGAGTAATATACTTCTTATTACAAATACCCCTGCAGCTCTTTAATTTCATCACGTAATTTTGCCGCAATTAAAAAGTCAAGGGCTTTGGCTGCTTTTTCCATATTCTTTCTTTTTTCACGAATAAGTTTTTCAATTTCTGGTTTTACCAGATATTGTAGATCTGCTTCAGCCGCTTGTGCGTTGGCCTCGTCATATTGATAGGTTGCAGTTTCTGTTTTGGTCAAAGCATTATCAATATTTTTTTTGATCTGAGTTGGAGTGATATTATTTTTTGTATTATGTTTAATTTGTTTTTCTCTTCGTCTATCGGTTTCATCTATAGTGAGTTGCATGCTTCTTGTGATCTTATCAGCATACATGATAGCAATTCCGTTGATGTTTCTTGCAGCTCTACCAATGGTTTGCGTAAGTGAGCGATGGCTACGCAAAAAACCTTCTTTATCCGCATCTAAAATGGCAACCAAAGATACTTCTGGCAGGTCTAAACCTTCACGTAAAAGATTTACTCCTATCAAAACATCAAACAAACCCAAACGTAGATCTCGCATAATTTCTACCCTTTCTAAAGTATCCACATCTGAATGAATATAACGACAACGAATCTGAATTCGACTCAAATATTTAGTCAGTTCTTCTGCCATTCTTTTGGTCAAAGTAGTAACCAAAATGCGTTCATCTTTTTCTATTCTAATTTGAATTTCTTCGATCAGATCATCAATTTGATTTAGACTCGGGCGAACTTCAATTTCTGGATCTAGCAAGCCGGTTGGGCGAATAATCTGTTCTACAAAAACACCTTCTGTTTGCAGCAATTCATAATCTGCAGGAGTTGCACTGATATAAATCACCTGATTTTGTATTTCTTCAAACTCTTCAAATTTTAAAGGTCTGTTGTCCATTGCTGCAGGCAGTCGGAATCCATATTCTACCAGATTTTCTTTACGAGATCTGTCACCACCGTACATGGCATGCACCTGAGGAATGGTCACATGGCTTTCATCAACCAACATCAAGTAATCATTTGGAAAATAATCTAATAAGCAAAAGGGTCTGGTTCCGGGAGCTCTTCCGTCAAGGTAACGGGAATAATTCTCAATTCCGCTGCAATATCCCAACTCTCGGATCATTTCTAGATCAAATTCTATTCTTTCTTTCAATCTTTTGGCTTCTAAGCCTTTGCCTATTTTCTTAAAATAATCAACCTGTTTTACCATATCATCCTGGATTTGATGGATAGCATTTTGTAAAACATCTGGAGAAGTAACAAATAAATTTGCGGGATAAATATTTAAGATCTCAAAAGTATCAATAATTTGATTGTTGGTCAGATCAAAACTCTCAATTTCTTCGATCTCATCACCAAAGAAATGCACTCTAAACCCGTATTCTCCATAAGAGGGATAAATAGTTATGGTATCTCCCTTAACCCGAAAGGAACCACTTTTTGCTTCAGCCTCAGTTCTTGAATACAAACTGGTAACAAGTTGGTGTAAAAACTTAGTCCGTGCAATAACCTGATCTACTTTTATGGTAATTACATTTTTTTTGAACTCCACAGGGTTCCCAATACCATATATGCAGGAAACAGAAGCAACTACCAAAACATCTCTTCTTCCCGAAAGGAGAGAAGAAGTTGTGCTTAAACGCATTCGTTCAATTTCATCATTGATGGAGAGATCCTTTTCTATATATAACCCCGTTGATGGGATATAGGCTTCCGGTTGGTAATAATCGTAATAAGAAACAAAGTATTCTACGGCATTATCAGGGAAAAATTGTTTGAATTCAGAATACAACTGAGCAGCCAGAGTTTTATTATGAGCCAGAACCAAAGTTGGTTTTTGCACCTTTTCAATCACATTAGCCACTGTGAATGTTTTACCAGATCCGGTAACTCCCAGCAACACTTGATATTTTTCATTATCCCTAATTCCTTGTGTCAGTTGATCAATTGCCTGTGGCTGATCACCTGTTGGATCGAATTCTGATGAGATTTTGAAATTCATTTTGTAAAAATAGAATAATCTGGCTTTACTTTATGGATTAATGTGATAAAAACCGGTCTCCTTAAATTGTAAAAATTGGCTTTGTCAACTAAAATTCAAGAAAAAATATAGATATTTTGTGTTTTTTTATTTATTTTTATTGCTAAATAAGTATATTTATGCTAAAATAATATATATGAATAAGAAAATATGTCCAAACTGTAGTTCAACCACTTATGTAAAAAGTGGAATTATCAATAACAGGCAGCGATATAAATGTAAGGAATGTGGCTATTATTTTACCGTGAATAAGATGGGTAAAAAAATTGATGATT
>JADGEA010000210.1 GCA_016744615.1 Flavobacteriaceae bacterium | reverse complement strand
TGTAGCCCAAGCAGGCATGTTATAAACCATTTCTAACTGTTCAGGTGTATATTGACTTTCAAAAGCTTCCGTTTTATACTTTTGTATGATGTACATATAAGCTCCTATTAAATTCCAAATAAGAGCAATCACAGCGATGATCCAAAATCCTGCTTTTGGTTTGTTTGTTGATGTCATAATAATTTGTTTTTAGTGATTATTTGAACTTTCAATGTAAGAGATTTTAAAATCATTTGCAAATAATTGATTTTAGGCAGCTTATGATATTTTTATTTTTTTACTATCTTTAAAAGAAAATAACTATGGCTACTATATCAAATTCATCATTTACTTTTTTAAAAAAACTCAAAAAGAATAACACTCGGGACTGGATGACAGAAAATAAGAAGGAATACCAATCGAATGAGAAGTTATTAAAACAGTTTTATGGTTCTGTAGAAAATCGATTGAATAGTACAGATGAAATTTCAAAAGTAAAAGTATTTAGAATCAATAGAGATTTGCGATTTAGCAAAGATAAAACTCCCTATAACGTTCATAGAAGTGTTAGTTATAGTAGGGCAGGAGCTCATAGAAGAGGCGGTTATTACTTGAGATTAGAACCAGGTAAATCTGCAATGGCAGGAGGTTTTTTTTCTCCTGAAACACCAGATTTATTGAGAATTAGAAGAGAGTTTGAAATGGACTCTTCAGAAATTAGAGAGATACTTAATCAAAAAGATTTTAAAAATGCATTTGGAGGTTTTAACCAAGAATATGCTTTAAAGACGGCACCTCGTGATTTTAACAAAGAAGATCCAAATATTGATTTAATAAAATTGAAAAGTTATTTTGTGGTTCATAATTTTACGGATAAAGAAGTTTTATCTAAAGATTTTGAAGATAAATTAATGCATCATTTTTTATTACTTCGTCCCTATTTTAATTATATGAGCGAAGTTTTAACCACTGACTTAAATGGGGTTTCTATTCTGTAGTTAGCTGGCAAAATGAAATTCCAATAACTGTATGTTTTGTTTTATTCTTTCTTTTACAATTCGCATCATCCTTTTATTTAAAGCAGATGAGTTAGTTACGTATTTTCTATGTTCCTCAATTGTAAACTGACCAATGATAATTCCTTTTAAAGAATTTCTGAATTTCATATCCTTATGGATCGCATTTTCTATATAATCTATTCGTTTTTCTACAGAAAGGTCATAAAAAACGTTTTTATGTTTTTGAACGTAATGTTTAAATACTTCAACCAACAATTCGTTTTGAAGTTTTGCAATTGGACGTATGGTTTTGTTCTGAAAATATTCTTCCTCAGACATTATTGAGGTCACTTTTGCGTTAGGAATTTCTGGTCGAAGTTTGAGTAATGCAATATCACGTGAATCCATATCTTTTGGTTTTATTAAAAATATCATTAATAAACTCATAAAATCAAGGCATTGATAAATAGTTATAAACGTGGTTTTCAACAATTAAATTCATAAAAAAAACCTAACAAATTAATGCTAGGTTTTTTAATTGATATTGAGTTGCTTTATTTTTTATCTAAAAACTCTTCTTTAGTTTTTATTTTTGGAAGTTCCATTTCATTTTTTTCTAAATAGGAATAAAATTTTTTAACTTCTTTATTTTGAATCGCTAGGTATTTAGTTTTTGCAGATTCAAATTCTTCAGAAATTAACTCAAAATTATCTTTGTTAGAACCAGATACTTTATCAAAGGTACTTGCAATATTTCCATATAAATCACCCATTTTTTCTCTTAATTCTGGTTCTGCAGAATCTACATAATTATCACCCGTAGTTATTACCAATTCTTTTAATAAACCATTTAAAGCATCATAAGTTGTCTGTGCTTTTTTCTTTCCTTTTGGATCATCTTTAATTACCTCTTGTGCCTTATCCATAGTAGTATTGACATCATAAACCATATAAGCTAAATCTTCTACCATATTAAATAAAGTCTCGGTTAATGCTTCTTGCTCTTTTCTTTCGGTTAATGTTGTTACTGAATTTTTATCATACTCAACTTCAATAACGTGCTCATAAGTTTTCTTTCCTTTGGTAAGAACTACCTTATACTTTCCAGCTCCAACTCTTGGAGAAGTAAATCCGCCAAAAGTCAATGTTTTACCTTGAGCCATTTTTGGTGAGTTTTTATTGAAATTCCAACTAATAACATTTATACCTTTGGATTTTTGAGGGCTTAGACTTGTGACCTTATTACCTTCCATATCCTGTACTTCCATTGTCATTTTACCAAAAGTATGACGCTTTTTAAGGTAATAAACAATTCTGGCAGCACTACTTTTACTTTGACCTACGAACTGTGTTTCTGCTCCAAAACTTCCAGAGAAACCACTGTCCTCGACCATCACAAAAGGTTTGTTGTTAAAGAAATGTACATCTTGAGTTAAAACCTCTTGAGTTAATTCTCTTAATGGACTAATGTCATCAATAATAATTACACCTCTACCGTGAGTACCCATTACCAAATCGTTGGTTTGTTTTTGTAAATCAATAAAATGTACTGCTGTAGCTGGCATATTATTTTCGAATTTAGACCAGTTTTTTCCTCCATCTATTGTTACATAAAGACCAAACTCCGTACCTAAAAACAATAGGTTTTCACTTTCATAATCTTCTTGAATATTTCTAACAAAACCATGAACATCATCAGATATAATATTAGTCCAAGTATTTCCATAATCGGTGGTTTTTAAAGTATAGGCTTTCATATCACCTGTAGTATGTCCTTCAAAAACAGCATAAGCAGTTCCTTTACCGTGAACACTTGCTTCTATATGGTATACCCAAGTATTTGCTGGAATGCCAATTAAATTATCAGTAACATTGGTCCAGTTTTTTCCACCATCTTTAGTTACTTGAACATTTCCATCATCAGTACCTATCCATAGAATATTTTCATCTAAAGGGGATTCTGCTATGGTAAAAATGGTAGTATGATTTTCTGCACCACTATTATCTTTAGAAAGACCTCCTGAATTAGATTGATCTTGCTTTGTTAAATCATTGGTTGTTAAATCTGGAGAAATGATATCCCAAGATTCTCCCATATCTTCAGATTTATGTAAAAACTGACTTCCCATATAAAAACGATCTGGTGCATGAGCACTTACTGCCATAGGAGCGTTCCAGTTAAACCTCAAATCTGGATCTCCCTTTCTTTTCATTGGCTGAACAGTTCGAGTTCTGTTTTTATCAGCATCATAACGCCAAACATTAGCAGCACCTTGCATTTCTGAATATATAATATTCTTTGTAGGGTGTTTCAAAACTCTAAATCCATCTCCATATCCTACACTATTCCAATCTCTAGCATTTACACCACCTGGGGAAGAAGAAGGGCCATACCAAGAACCATTATCTTGTAACCCTCCATAAACATTATATGGAGTTTCATTATCAACACTAATATGATAAAATTGTGATAATGGAAGATTTTCTACTATTTCGAAAGTAGTACCACCATCCCAAGAACGATACATACCACCATCGGTTCCTGAATGTAAAACATCTGAGTTATTAATATCAAAAACAACATCATGAATGTCACTGTGCATATTTCCTAAAGATTTAAATGTTTTACCACCATCTCTACTAATTGAACCATTTAAACCACCTTTTACCACCACATCTGGGTTTTTAGGATCTATGGTTATTCTTGAGAAGTAAAAAGGTCTTACCGTTAAACCAAAATCATTATTTAAATGCTCCCAGCTTTTTCCAGCATCTGTAGATTTCCAAAGTCCATTAGTGGCTTTTTCTCCTGTTTCTAAAACTGAATACAGTATGTTGTTATCACTTGGTGCAATAGCGACTGCAATTCTTCCTAAATCTCCCTCAGGAAATCCATTATGTATTTTATTCCAAGTTTTTCCACTATCGGTAGATTTATAAAGTGCACTTGTTTTTCCACCTGAAGAAAAGCCCCATCCAGTACGTCTAAACTCCCACATAGAAGTATATAAAACCGAAGGGTCCTTTGGGTCCATAATTACGTCTGCAGCACCTGTAGAAGGCCCTATGTATAAAATGTTTTCCCAAGTTTTACCACCGTCAGCAGATTTATAAACACCACGATCTTCACTATCACTCCATAAGGCACCTAAAACACCAACATACATTTCGTTAGTATTGTTTGGGTTAATAACTATAGATGAAATACGCTCTGAATTTTCAAAACCTATTTTTGTCCAGTTACTTCCGCCATCTGTAGATTTAAATAATCCATCACCAACAGAAACTGAATTACGGGTCCAAATTTCTCCAGTACCTACCCAAATAATTTCATCTGGATTTTTAGGGTCTAAGGTTACAACACCAATTGATTGAGCATAATCGTCAAAAATTGGATTATAAGTAGTACCACTATCAGTAGATTTCCATACCCCACCACCAGCAGAACCTAAATAAATAATTCTTGGGTTTGTTGGATGGTTCTCTACATCTATAATACGACCACTCATTAAGGCAGGCCCTATGTGTCTGGCTTCCATACCACCAAAAAGTTCTTTTCCTTTTAATGAAACATCTTGTGCATTATTTATAAAAGGAAATAAAATAATGATTGCCAATAAGTAAATTGTTTTTTTCATGGGTAGTTAGTTAGTTGGTTAAAAAAAATCCCCCATACAGTTGTTTTATAACAAACTACAAGGGGGATCTTAAAATTTATTATATAATATTATTTCCCTTCTTCAGTTTTTACTTCAGTAACAGGAAATGTAAATTGTGCTTCATCTATATCAGCATTTACAATAATGTTTGTCATTGTAATTTGTTGACCACCAGGTTGATTTTTTACTCCTTGTATCATTGAAAATGCAAAATATACTCCATCTACTTCTTGGTAATCGCTAATTTTAACTTGGGAAACCATACCAGCGCCTTGACCTGACTTAATCTCTTTTTCAATAACAATAGGAACAAAATTTTCAGTATCAAAATAATAAAATGTTACATCTTGTTCTTCTTTACCGTCAACCTTAATAGGTTCTTTAGTAAGTTTTACTTTGAAAGTTTCAGTTCCTTCTACAGTTTCTTTCCCTATGAGTTCAATGGAATGACCTTTTGAAGCATAATCTAAGAATGGATCTGGAAAATCATTAACATCATTTTTATAATTATCGGTTGCTTCTGTATCACTTTTTTCTGCAGACATAGTCATTTGATTGGTAGCCCACAGAGTTTCACCGTCATAAACTGATTGGTAAAAAGCTTGACCTTGGACCTCAGCTTTCGTTAAGCTTTTTCCATTCTTCATTTGTACCATAACTATTGGTAATACCATTCCTGGGATATCAACAGTACCTTCATAGGTTAGAGTTTTAATTTTTCCCCAATTAGCTTTACCACCTGTATTTTCAAAATAATTGTTGATGATTTCATCAGCTGTTTGAGCATTTAAAGGAGTTAATGCTAAAACGAATAGCGCAATGAATAGTGTTTTAATTGTTTTCATAATTTGATTTATTTGCTTTTTGTTATAGTTTTGGACGTTAAAAGTAATAGTTTGTTACATAATTAAAAAGATTATTTTTTGAAATCTAAATCTTTTCCTGATGGAAATTCAAATATTTCAAGATCAAAATAGCTTGCAGAAGCTAAAATATGATCAAATATATCTGCTTGAATATGCTCGAAATTAATCCATCGTTGGTCTTTACTAAAACAATAAACTTCTACAGGAATCCCTTTTTCAGTAGGGGCTAAATGTCTTACCATAAGAAACATATCTTGGTTGACAGCAGGATTATTACTAAGGTAAGCTTCGATATACTTTCTGAAAACACCTAAATTTGTTTGATTTTTACCGTTGATTAACAGGGATTTATCAATGTTATTTGTTTCATTAAATTGATCATTTCCTTTTTCTCGGTGATCTAAATAGTTTTCAACTAGATTGATTTTTTTATAACTATCAATAACTTCTTTCGTTAAAAATTTAACAGAATTTTGTTTAATAAACAAAGCTCTTTTTATTCTTCTACCACCAGATTCTTGCATACCTCTCCAGTTTTGGAAAGAATCTGATATTAAACCGTAGGTGGGTATGGTTGTATATGTATTATCAAAGTTTTGAATTCTAACGGTAGCTAAAGTAATTTCAATAACATATCCGTCTGCTCCAAACTTACTAAAGGTAACCCAATCTCCAATGCGTACCATATCATTTACAGTAACTTGAATACTAGCTACAAAACCAAGGATGGTATCTTTAAAAATTAATAATAAAACGGCAGAAGCAGCACTTAATGTTGCAACACTTATTGTGGAGTATCCTGTAAGACTATTAATAATAAAAAACAATGCGATACCCCATGTAAAAATCATGAGTACTTGCAAATAACTTTCTAAAGGTTTGTCTTTATATCTTGCCTTATCTGATAAATACTTTTTTATAGAACGAAATATACTTCTCACTATAAATGCAATAAGTATAATTATATAAAGGTCAATAATTTTTAAAAGAATTGCTGAAGTTGCTGGAAACTCTTTAAATAATTCAGGGATAATATACCAGGTTATATATACTGGTATCATATGAGCAATATTATCTGGGAAATGACTTAAAACTAAATAATCATCTAATGTTGATTTAGTTTTATTACTAAAAATTTTAAATCCCCAAATGATGATTTTTTTAATTATTAAGTCAATTAAGTATATAAAACTAAAAAATATTATTGCAACAATAATTACATTAAGTACAGCTGCTAAGTTAGGCCCCATACCACTTTTTATAAAAAAGTGTTGAAACCATTCATCGTATTTTTGTATAAATTCTGAAATCATGATAGGTATTTACGGTCAGCATAAAAAGGTC
>JADGEA010000209.1 GCA_016744615.1 Flavobacteriaceae bacterium | reverse complement strand
ATATAGAGAGTATAAAAATTATTGACAGAATAGCTAACGATCCTGATTTATATGGACAACTAACTTTAGAAGCTATTGCCATTGGTGAAATCATGAATCCTAGAAATAAAAGGGTTGTTTGTTTAGCTATTACAGCTGCTGCAGAATATACGCATTTAGGAAGGCCTTCTTCATGGTCAGCTGCAATTGATCAAAAAATGTTTGGCACAATTGAAGATAGAAATGATAATACAGTAATTTTAGTTTCTGGTGGAAATTTATTACCTGATGATAGATTAAATTATCCATTGTCAAATGATGATTTTTCTATTGAAGATCCTGCTCAAGCTTATAATGCAATTACAATTGGAGCCTATACAAATAAAGATAGGATTGATGTAACAGTTTATCCTGGGGCTGCATTGTTGGCTCAAAGAGGTCAAATGTCTCCATGCAATACAACTTCAGTTAGTTGGTCTAAAAAATGGCCTAGAAAGCCTGATGTTGTTTTTGAGGGAGGTAATGATGCTATACTAAATGCAGAAATATTAGATGATGAATCATTAAAATTATTATCAACTGGAGTTGGTGGAGTAGGAAGGGCATGGTTGACTACAATTGCAGATACTAGTTCTGCAACAGCTTTAGCTTCAAAGTTTACTTCTGAATTATTCCAAAAATACCCAGATTTAAAACCTGAAACTATCAGAGCTTTAGTTATTCATTCTGCAGATTGGACTAACATTATGCTTGATAATAGATCTTTATTAAGTTTTTCATCATTAGAAAAATCAATTTTACTTTCAAGAGTTGGATATGGAATTCCAAATTTGGAAAAAGCGAAATATAGTGCAGAAAATTCTTTGAACATTATAGCTGAAAGAACTATAGCTCCTTTTAAATATGAGGATAGTAGAATTAAAACTAATGAATTTCATTTATTTGATTTGCCTTGGCCAACTGATATTTTATTGGATATGGCTGAATTAGATGTTAAACTAAAAGTTACTTTATCATATTTTATTGAACCAAATCCTGGAAATAAGAAATATGCTAATGAGCAATCGTATAGGTCACATGGCTTAAGGTTTAAAATGATTGATAGAAATGAGAGTGTTGATAGGTTTAAAGCAAGAGTTAGTAAAGCCATAAAAGATGAACAGGAGGATTATGTACAAGAAGGAAGTGAAAATTGGTTATTAGGAAGTCAAGTTCGAGATAAAGGAAGTATCCATAAAGATATTTGGGTTGGTTCTGCAGCAGATTTAGCATTGAGGAATAAAATTGCAATACATCCAGTTGGGGGTTGGTGGAAAAACAGAAAAAAACTTAACCGTTTTGATTCGTCGGTTAGATATAGTTTAATTATATCGATAGAAACAAATGAAGCTGATATTGATATATATAATAATGTATTGAATCAGATTACGGTATCAATACCTATTGATATTTAATTTTTATGTAAAATAGAATTTTTAATGTTAAATTCGGTCTCATAAAATTTTACTCATAATTTGTTATTGTTTAAATATAAATTCATGATTATTGCATCAACTTTTGATACAATAGTTGGTTAAAACAGGGCGGAGTGTAAATAAGTCCTGTAGACTTATTTAGTGAAGGAGTCAGCTGGCGCAAGAGCAAAAGAGCGTTCATATTTTAGGGGTCTAGTAATACATTTTGTTAAGAATTGGAACTATACAATAACAATATAGCGTTTGACAGCGGCTATTTTACATAACGGCTAATTATAGCTATCAAATGGATGAACAGCTATAAAACCAATTTTAATACATTTGTACTATAATTATTGTTATGTTAATTCAAATTAATTATAAATTAAACGCATTTTCCATAAGTTCAACTTCATTTTTAGAAATCCCTATTTTACTGGCTATTTCTTTCCAACTACTTACAGCAGATTTCACTTCATTAATAATGACATCCATTTCATCATTATTTAACCTAAAATATTCACCAATACTTTTTGCTAATTCAAAATCAAGCGCATTATTATCCATATCAATATTTAATGCTAGGCCACCTTTTTCAATAGACAGATTTATATCATAAGCAGGAGAAAGAACCCAACCATTTTCAGTAAGTATAAAACCATGATTGCGAAGATGATCATCTGTATTAGAAATGGTAATGTTAAAAACAATTCTTCGCCATAATTGATGAAGATCATGATCAATATTAGCTCCATAATTTTGAATAAATTCAGCAATTTCTAAATAACTTGCAGGATTATCACGAATAGTATCTTCATTATTACCGGTCATAGTCATAGCAGAAGCAAAATGTATTCTTTCCCCATTAATTCTATCAAATCGTTTTGTAAAAAAAGTATGATACTTACCAGTAACTTTTTCTATTTTTGAAGAAGCCATCTCAATACCAGAATTAAGAGCTAACTTATAAGCAAGAAATTCCCAAGCAGACTTATCAATAGTATCATTTTTAGAAGGGAATTTAGCAATCCATAAATTACCACTTTTATCGAGAATATTTACTTTTGGTCTTGCCCCACCTAAAGAAGAACCAGGAGCCATAAGAATAGCCAACCATTTTTTAACTTCTTTATTATCCTTATCACTTTCAAATGCTTTTGCCGCCCCTTGTAATTCTCTTATAGACGACCAAGGAGGAGTAGGAGAAATATTATTATCATCTAAAAAAGAAGCATTAGGATCTATTTTAAATCTTAAAGCTCCCATTCTACTCTGATCATAAACACCAAGTAAAAAATCAATTTCATACAGTGTTGGAGTTTTTTCACCTTTTCCTTTAGCCTGTTGAGCAGCTCTACGTTTCATTAACGTTTTACCCCAAGTATCTGGCATACTATCTAGAAATACACCAAAGTTCTCTTTGCTATTTGGGTATTGAGGACCAGAGAAGAATTGTATGTCAGGATCCAATAACAGTTGCTGCTTAGATTTTATCCAACCTTTATCATAGGTAAAACTAAAAGCTTTTTTACCCTTAGCATAATGCGCAGAAAGAACACCCATGATTTTAGGTTTCGGCATTGGATACCAATGCGCATAAACATATATGTCAAACTTATTTTTAGCCATAATCCATCAATTATAAAAGCTCTAAATCTTGAAGCTTTCTACCAAATTCATCATCAGCTGCTAATTTTAAAAAGTCATCTTGTAAACCAAATACTCTTAAAACATTAAAATAAGCTCCCATGGAAACTTTAGGATTCCCTCTTTCCATTTCATATAATGTTTTTCTATTGATATCAGCCCTTTCAGACACTTGAATAGTCGTCAACTTTCTTCTTTTACGAGCAAGCTTGATATTTTCTCCAAATTGTTCCAATATTCTTTGGTGCTTAGGTAATAATATAGCCCTCTTTGTTTTCATATTGGGGTATGTTTTATACAAATATACATTAAATGAGTATAATATACCCATTTAGTATAAATAATATTTAATAAAAACTAAAAAAGTGCAAAAAAACAGAAAGAACACCAGTAAATAATAACCTTTTAAAGCAAATATTTATAATTATCCAACAAGAAAAGAGCAGTGCTATTCACACGGTTCTTTTACAAAAACTTGTCTCATTTAAAGGAATTTAAAAATATGATTTTGACTTTATTTATACTAAATCTATATCCTTTAATAATCCCTCTCCTATTTAAGTTTACGGTTAAAAAACTTAAATAACAAACATACTATTTAAGTTTTTATCTATATTTGTTAATTAGTAATATTTTTAATGAGTAAATTATGGAAAAATTTATAGCAGGTAAGTATATAAATCAAGGTTATTACCAAAGTTTCCAACCTAATTCTATAAATAAAGAATGGTTTGTAAGTGATATGACGGTCTTTAATTTATTAAGCAAAGCCGATAGACATTTAGGTAGGTTAGATGTGTATTCGGAGTATGTGGATATAGATTTGTTTATCAGTATGCATATTGCAAAAGAAGCTATACAATCTTCAAAAATAGAAGGTACACAAACCAATATGAAAGATGTTTTTTTAAATAAAAATAAAGTTTCAATTGAGAAGAGAAATGATTGGGAAGAAGTGCAAAATTATATAGCAGCAATGAATGAAGCTGTAAAAATGCTTCATACATTACCGTTTTCTTCTAGGTTAATAAAACAAACACATAAAATTTTATTGAGAGGAGTTAGAGGGAAACATAAATTACCTGGAGAATACCGTACTAGTCAAAATTGGATTGGAGGAGCTACTATTGATGATGCTGTATTTATACCACCAGTACAAACAACTATACCAGAATTAATGTCAGATATTGAAAAGCTGGCTAATGATAATCAGAACCCTTTACCGGATCTATTAAAAATAGCAATAATTCATTATCAGTTTGAAACTATTCATCCATTTTTAGATGGAAATGGTAGGGTTGGTAGATTATTAATAACTCTATATTTGGTGAATAAAGGTATTTTGAAACAACCGATCTTATATTTATCTGATTTTTTTGAAAGAAACAGAACCTTATATTATGATAATTTAATGCGAGTAAGAACTCATAATGATTTAACACAATGGATTAAATTTTTTCTAACAGGAGTTATAGAAACATCTAAAGAAGGAGTAGTTACATTTGATGGAATTCTACAATTACAAAAAGTTTTAGAAGATAAATTAAAAACTATGGGAAATAGGAGTGGAGATGCTAGAAAAGTTATTTCCTATCTTTATACAAAACCTGTAATTGATGTTTCTAAAGTAAAAGAATTAATAGAGAAATCAAATGTCTCTGCTTATAAACTTATTGCATCATTAGAAAAATTAGAAATATTAGAAGAAATTACCGGTTATCAACGAGGGCGAATTTATATGTTTAAAGACTATATAGATTTGTTTTAAAAGAGATATTAATTTTTTTTAAGATTTTTGTTTCTCTTTTAAAAAATATTTCAGTTTAAAGATATTACCAAACACAATTCTTCTCAATCTATATATTAAAAAACCAAACTAATTTTAGTCCCCTTGCCTTCAATACTTTTGATTTGTATTTTCCCATTATGAAGTAAAACAATTTGTTTACAAAGGCTCAAGCCAATACCGCTTCCATTCTTTTTAGTGCTAAAAAAAGGAACAAATATATCATCAATAATTTCATTCGGAATACCTTTTCCATTATCTGTAATTGTTATAATTGAATTGCCTTCGATATTTTTTTGAGCCGATAAGGTAATTTTCGGATTCTTAATTTCTTTACAAGCTTCAACAGAATTAAGTATTAAATTAATTAAAACTTGTTCTATTAAATAAGTGTCAATTTCTATTTGTAAGTCAGGATTATCAATTTCAAAATTGAGTTCAATATTTTTACTCTCCAATGAAGGCTGCATTAAGATTTTTATGTTTTCAAACAATCCACTTACATATATTTTACTTAAATTCAGCTTTGTAATTTTATTCAGACTTCTATATGTTTTAGCAAATTTTAATAGCCCTTCACTTCTTTTTTTGATACTCTCAATACCAATATCCAAATCATTCATCTCAAGTTGATGCTTAATAGGGTCTTTTATAGATAACTGTACCTTGTCTTGTAAAGTTTCAGCCAAAGATGAAATAGGAGCAATGGAATTCATAATTTCATGCGTCATTACACTCAATAATTTTTTCCAAGCCTCAGATTCCGTTCTATTTAATGTGTCATCTATGTTTTGTAAAACAATTAATTTAAATGAGTTTTCTCCAATTGAAAAAATTGAACTGGAGATTAATATCTTTACCTTTTCATTATCGATATCAATGGTAATGGTATTTTCTTTAGGGTGATTGGTTTCAAATACAGCTGTAAAAAGCTCAGGTTTTCTGTTTTCTACAAAATGAATTGTTTTTAAAGAAGGAATACTCAAAATTTGTTTAAACGATTCATTTACCCATAAAACTTTACCCGTTTCTATATTATAGGCAATGATTCCCGTATCAATCAGTTCCAATATTTTTTGAAGGTATAAATGTTGCGCCTCTTTTTCGCTATTTATTTCTTTAATAGTTTTGTTTACTTCATTAAATCCTTTATGAAGTTCTCTAATATCTTCTGAACCAGATTTTTCTGTAAACCATCGAGAAAAATCTCGGTATTTTACAGATTCAAAAAAATCATCCATTTCAGTAAACCTTTTGGTAATGAACTTGTAAAGGCTTCGAAAAGAATAAATAGAAATAATTAATAGAGGTAATATGGTAATTACAGCAATAGACAATTCGGCATTAAAATCCAGTTTAATTATGGTAAAAGCTAAGACGATTAGAGAGATAAATAAGACAAAAACTCTAATAAGCAATGCAAATTTATATTTTCTATAAGCCATATTTATTCAATCTTCTATAAAGTGCGGTTCTAGTTATTCCTAATTCTTTAGCTGACTTAGAAATATTACCATTATTTTTTTCAATAACTTTTAGGATAGCATTTTTTTCTATTGTTTCTAATTTAAGATCAATTTTACCCATTATATTTTGTCTTTCGATTGGTGAAAAAACTAAATCTTCTTCTGCTAAAGTGCTATTCTCACACATAATTACTGCTCTTTCTAAAGCATATTGAAGTTCTCTAACATTACCAGGAAAATCATAATTCATTAATTTTTTTACAAAACTATCCTCTAAGGTGAAACTTGATTTTAAATATTTTTCTGCATACATTTCAATAAAATATTTTGCTAACAAAATAATATCTTTATCTCTTTCTCTAAGCGGAGGTACTGTGATTTCTACCGTATTAATTCGATAAATTAGATCTTTTCTAAATTTTGTTTCGTCAGCCAAAAGGCTAATATCTAGATTTGTTGCGCAAATAAGTCGGATATTTATCGGAATTGATTTGTTTGATCCAAGTGGTGTTAT
>JADGEA010000208.1 GCA_016744615.1 Flavobacteriaceae bacterium | reverse complement strand
GAGTGCAGAACGTCAAACAGAATTAAATAATGAAACTGTTGAGAATGCACAAAATTTAAAAGAACAAATGGAATCATTGGCAACAAATTTATCTTCATTGAATGGAGTTTATGGCGGAATGTTATCTGCAATGTCAAATACTAATTCTTAATTAGTTGTTATTTAACAAAGTCAATTTAACCCTTAAAAAAAACTATTAAGAATGGCAGGAGGTAAGCAAACACCAAGGCAAAAAATGATTAACTTGATGTATTTAATTTTTATTGCGATGTTAGCAATGAATATGTCAAAAGAAGTTTTACAGGCCTTTGGACTAATGGACGAAAAATTAACGGTTTCAAATGAAGCCGCAGAAAAAAGAAATATAGGAGCATACAAAGACTTGGCTTTAAAAGCCGTAGAGCAAAAAGAAAAGTATGCTGATGAAAAAGTAAAAGCTGATAAAATTCAAAAGTTATCAAGTGATTACTACAACTATATTGAAGCTATAAAAACTGAAATGAGAGCTACTGTTGATGATCCTAAAGATTATGAAACAATGGATTCTGGTAACTTTTTGGATGACAAATTCTTTAAAGGAGATGATGGGATATACAAAGAAGGAGGGCAAGAGTTTTTAGATAATATGAATAATTATGGTTCTCAAATATCTTCAACACTTGGTAGTGAATTTAAGGATATTGGAGAAGGTGTTCAAGTAAGATTTTCTACAGAAAAAGTTATTGATAGAGAGAATAAAGAGATCTTTTGGCTAGATTACAATTATAAAGGATTTCCTCTTGTTGCATCTTTAACAAAACTTACACAGATTCAGAATGATATTAAAACAACTGAAACAGAAGTTTTATCAGCCATGTTACAAGGTCAGTTATCTAGTGATGTATCTATGAATAATTATAATGCAATCCTTATACCAAATACATCAGCAACTTTGCAAGGTGAAAATTTTAAAGGAAAAATTGTTTTAGGAAGATATGATGGATCTTTAAAGCCAACCAAGGTAATTGTAAATGGTAAAGTGATTACTAACATTAAGGATGGTGGAGCTGTTTTGGATTTTCCAGCCGGTAATGTTGGTGAGAATACGATCAAAGGTAAGTTTATCTTTATGGAAAACGGAAAGCCTGTTGAAATTCCAATTGAACAATCTTATGCTGTTGTTGCAAAACCAAACAGTGCGGTTATTTCTGCTGATAAAATGAATGTGGTATATAGAGGAGTTCAAAATCCAATGACAATTTCAGTTCCTGGTGTGGCTGATAATGTTGTTCAGGCAACTGCTCCTGGATTGAAAAAAATAAAAGGAATTGGAAAATACATGATGAGCCCTGGAAAAGGAAGAGAGGTAAAAATTGTAGTAAATGCAAAATTACCTGATGGGACTCCAATTTCTTCAAGTCAGAAATTTAGAATTAAAGATATTCCAGCGCCGGTTGCAGCTGTAAGAGGTGAATATGGAATGATAAAAATGCCAAAAAGTACTTTGCAAAAAGCAACAATCAGTGCATTGTTACCAGACTTTGTATTTGATCTTAAAATTAACACTACAGGATTTAGTGTGAAAGTACCAGGTCAACCAACTGTAATTGTAAAAGGCAATAAATTTAATGCCGCTGCAATTAGAGTACTAAACAGAGCAAGAAGAGGTGATGTTGTAGTAATTTTCCAGATCAAACAAAAACTGGTTGGAAATTCAGGTTACTATCTTAAAAATGCTTCTCCTGTTAATGTTGAAATAACAAATTAAACAATAATAATTATGAAATTGAAAAGTTTAATAATAGCTGTTATCGCTTTACTATCAATAGGATATGTAAATGCTCAATCTAATTTACTCAACGCGAAGATTCCGGAACAAGTTGGAATGAAAACGCCTGAGCAATTGGCTGCTGATAATGACAGACCTTTACCTTATGGCTATATTGATGACAGAGATATCTTGTGGTCAAAGGTAGTTTGGGAGTATGTAGATCTTAACGAAAAGATAAATATGCCATATTATTATCCAGTAGATACTGCAAATATCAGTTCAAACAGGCGTTCTTTGTTTGACACCTTGTTGAGAGGAATTAAAATAGGTGAAGTTATTGATGTGTATGATGATTCTTATTTTGAAGATAAACTTACCTTAAAAGATATCGAAGGTCGTTTGTCAAGAATTGATACTTCAGATGCTGGTTTTGAAAGACTGAATGCAGGTGAAATCATTACAGATGAATATATTGACAGAAGAGATCTTGGTGCAGGAGATATTGCAGGATTCAGAATTAAAGGAGTTTGGTATTTTGATAAGCGTCAGGGTGAATTAAAATACAGATTATTGGGTGTTGCACCAGTTGCACCAGATGTGAATTTTATTGATAATGACGGAGGAGATGATGAATTAATCGAATTGTTTTGGATATGGTATCCAGGAGCGAGATATTCTACTCATGATATGAAAGTATTTAATCAGAAAAATTCTGCTTATCCGTTGTCTTATGACCATTTGTTGAATGCAAGACGTTTCAATGCAATAATTTACAGAGAAGAAAATATTTACGGTAACCGTGATGTTGCTGAGTATATAAAAGGTAATTCACTTTTTCAGGTATTAGAATCTGATAAATTGAAAGAAAATATTCGAGACAGAGAACTTGATATGTGGAATTATTAAATTGAATTTGAGTTATAAAAAAAGGAACTTCTGCTGAAAAGCAGAAGTTTTTTTTGTAAGTAACTTTAATTTTAAAATAGTGTTTTAAAATTATTTAGTTTGAACAATCCCGCTATAGCGGGATTTATTTTAAAAAAGATTATCTTTGAATTCATGACAGTTGATTATATTATTGTTGGTCTTGGTTTGGCAGGTATCGCTTTCGCGGAAGAGCTTAGTGAAAATGGAAAGTCATTTATAGTTTTTGAAGATGATTCTCAAAATTCTTCACTGGTGGCTGGAGGAATGTATAATCCTGTAGTTTTAAAAAGATTTACTCCCGTTTGGAATGCAAAAGAACAGTTAGAAATTGCACTTCCTTTTTATAAGAGTTTAGAAGAGAAATTAAAAAGACAATATCAGTATTCGGTTGATATTTATAGAATTTTTAAAAGTATAGAAGAACAAAACAACTGGTTTCAGGCATGTGATAAATTATTACTGGAGGAATTTATGATTCCCAAGATTATTAGAAATGAAAATCAATATATCAAAGCACCATTTGATTGTGGTAAATTAAAAAATACAGGAAGAATCAAAGTAAATTCCTTGGCAAAGGATTATAGAATACATTTAAAGAAATTCTCTAAGATTAGAGAAGAACAGTTTGTTTATGACAAAATTGTTTTTGATATGGATAGGGTTAGTTATCAGGATCTACATGCAAAGCATATTGTTTTTTGCGAGGGTTTTGGATTGAAAGAAAATCCTTTTTTTAATCATTTGCCTATGCGAGAGGCAAAAGGTGAATTATTAACTATTCATGCACCTAATCTTAAGATAGATTATTTGATAAAATCGGCAGTATTTATATTGCCTGTAGGTGACGACTTGTATAAAGTTGGTGCAACATTTAACTGGACTGATAAAACCAAAGTACCTACACAGGACGGTAGAAATGAATTAGAAAAAAAATTGAGTTCGGTTATTAATTGTGATTATAAAATTGTTGACCATTCTGCAGGAATAAGACCAACCATTTTAGATCGTCGGCCGCTTTTGGGAATTCATAAAAAACATAAACAATTATCAATATTGAACGGGATGGGTACTCGTGGCGTAATGATTGCTCCTTTAATGGCAAAAAAACTATTCCTGAATTTGGAAAACAATGAGCAATTGGAGAGGGAAATTGATATTGCCAGATTTGATTAAAGAGCTAGTCTTTCTTGTTTAGATCAAGATCCTTTTCATAGTGAATAAACAAATTGATATATAATACTCTGGATAATCGCATGGTTATTGGCATCAGTAGGATGAGAATAACAATTATGGAGATAAAACTAGCCATTAATCCTAGCCCAAATAAGTGGCATATAACAAATATAGCAATAGCAAATGCTACTGTTAATGCGTATGAAATATACATGGCACCATAAAAGAAGGAAGGTTCAAGTAAGTATTTCAAACTACAATGGGAGCAATGATCATAAATTTTCAGATTGTTTTTAAATTGAAATGGACTTGTATTTATAAAAAAATCACCTTCCTGACATCTGGGACATTTATTATTAAATACACTGTATAATTTAGTCCCTTTTTTTGGCATTTGGTAATTAATATTTAAGTTACTTTTGCAAATATAATTTTTTAAAAAATAGTAAATGCTCAATGCACATAATATAACGGTAACTTTTGCCGGAGAAGATCTGTTTTCAGGAATAACTTTTAAGCTAAATCCCGGAGATAGAATAGGATTGGTAGGGAAGAATGGCGCTGGAAAATCAACATTACTGAAAGTTATTGCCAAAGAGCAGTATCACAGTGCAGGAACCTTGGCTTTTGAAAAAGAGATAAGTATAGGGTATTTAAAACAAGATATTGATTTTGAGGGAGGTAAAACAGTTTTGGAAGAAGCATACTCCGCATTTAAAGAAATTAAAAGTATTGAGAAAAAATTAGAAAAAGTCAATACAGAGCTTGCTGAAAGAACCGATTATGAAAGTGATTACTATCATGATCTAATGCATGATCTTGATGATCTTTCGCATAGATATGAGTTGATAGGGGGGTATAATTATCAGGGAGATACTGAAAAAATCTTAGGAGGATTAGGTTTTAAACAAGAAGATTTTAATATGTTGACGGATACATTCTCTGGTGGTTGGAGAATGAGGATAGAACTTGCAAAATTGCTATTACAAAACCATGATATTTTATTACTAGATGAGCCAACAAATCATTTAGATATTGAATCAATTATTTGGTTTGAAAACTTTTTAAAAGGTTTTGCTGGTGCAATTATGTTGGTTTCTCATGATAAAATGTTTTTAGATAATGTGACGAACCGTACTATTGAAATATCCTTAGGTAGGATCTATGATTTTAAAAAGCCATATTCTCAATATTTGCTACTTCGCAATGAGATCAAAGAAAAGCAAATCCAGGCTCAGAAAAATCAGGAAAAAGAAATTAAGCATACAGAGCAGTTGATCAATAAATTTAGGGCTAAAGCAAATAAAGCTTCTATGGCGCAATCGTTGATCAAAAAACTGAATAAAGTAGAGCGTATTGAAGTAGATGTTGAAGATAATGCAGTGATGAATGTTCGTTTTAATATGTCCATCATGCCTGGTAAAATTGTAATTGAAGGTGAAAATTTAGCCAAGAATTATGGAGATAATCAGGTACTGAATAATGTGGATCTTTTGATTGAAAGAGGTGCAAGAATTGCTTTTGTTGGTCAAAACGGACAAGGGAAAACTACTTTGGCTAAAATGATTGTAAATGAAATTGATTTTGATGGAAAATTAAAGTTGGGACACAACGTGCAAATTGGCTATTTTGCTCAAAACCAATCAGAGTATTTAAATGGTGAGATTACTGTTTTACAAACGATGGAAGATGCAGCAACTGATTCTAATAGAATTAGGGTAAGAGATATGCTGGGTGCTTTTTTATTTAGAGGAGATGAGGTTGAGAAAAAGGTAAAAGTTCTTTCAGGTGGAGAAAGAAACAGATTGGCTTTGTGTAAAATGATGCTAAGTCCGTTCAATGTTTTGATCATGGATGAACCAACTAATCACCTGGATATTATTTCCAAAAATGTGTTGAAAATAGCACTGAAAAAATTTGAAGGAACATTAATTTTGGTTTCACATGATAGAGATTTTTTAAAAGGATTAACAGATAAAGTATATTCTTTTAAAGATGAAAAGATCAGAGAATACCTTGGTGATATAAATTATTTCCTTGAGCAGCATGACTTGGATAGTATGCGGGAGGTAGAAATGCGTACAAAAACTAAGGAAGTGAATTTAAAATCTACTGGTGGGAAAAAGGAATTCAAAGATACAAAACAAAAGAAAAAATTGCAAAACAAATTGAGCAAGATAGAATCAGAGATTTCGAAATTGGAGAATGAAATCATTAATGATGACGCCGCCTTGTCTGAAAATTTTGATAAATTAACAACTGATGAAAACTTCTTTAAAAATTATCAGGCAAAAAAAGATAAAGTAGATGATTTGATGGAGGAGTGGGAAGAGATCCAATCAAAACTGGAAAATATATAAAAAAGAAGGCTTTCTACAATAATTATAGAAAGCCTCTTTTTTATTCAAATAAATTTGAATTTTATTTACCAGTTTCTAGTCCCGGAGGATATGCTGTCATAATCATAGAAACAAATTCTTTAATTCTTGCCTCTTTCTTGTCAATGTCTTTAGAATAAGAAAGAACACCAGTTCCCATTCCCTGCCATACCAATTCTTTTTTATGCGCATCTATTAAATCAATAAATAGAGTGCCTTCGGTAGAAGTATAAACATTATTAGATCCAAATCCATATCCAGATCTATATCCGTAATAGTAAGGGTACCAACCATAATAGGAATTATTATAAACATCAATTTTTTCTCTTGATTTTGTAAAAATACTAACTAAAACATCTGGATTTTCAGATACTACCATCCCTTTAGCATTCATTTCAGCTCCTATTGCACGCATTATCCTTCTTTTGTCCAGATCGGATATTTCGACCTTATCAATTCCTTTTTTATAAAAAGCATAGGTTTTATATTGCGAAAAATCTGTTCCCTTTTCATAATCTGAACTAACATTAACAGAGGCACATGATCCTAAAATAAATAAAAATAATATGGGTAATACTTTTAATAATTTCATTTGTCTAATATTAAGTGTAAAATTTAATGC
>JADGEA010000017.1 GCA_016744615.1 Flavobacteriaceae bacterium | reverse complement strand
GATGACGAGTTTGTAAAACATGAAATTCGTCGTCCAAATGCAGATAGAATCCTTTACGTAGCTGAAGGTTTCCGTCGTGGTATGACTGTAGAAGAGATGTTTGATACATGTGCAATTGATCCTTGGTTCCTTTACCAAGTTCAAGAACTAATCGAAGCAGAAAACAATATCACTGATAAAGTACTCTTTGATTCAAGTGCTATGAGAAATTTAAAAGTTGATGGTTTTTCTGATAAAAGAATATCTCAACTTATCCTTAAAAACTCAGAGCATACTGTAACTGAGAGTGAAGTATACAAAATGAGAAAAGACTTAGGTGTGCAATTAGAGTTTAATGAAGTAGATACTTGTTCTGCTGAATTTAAAGCTCTTACTCCTTATCTTTACTCTACAACAAACATTACAAAACTACCAAATGTAACTAACCGTGTAAGTGACAAACAAAAAGTTCTTATTCTCGGTGGTGGACCAAATAGAATCGGTCAAGGTATTGAATTTGATTACTGTTGTGTTCATGCAGCATTTGCATTAAAAGAGATGGATATCGAGTGTATCATGTATAACTGTAACCCTGAAACAGTTTCTACTGATTATGATACTTCTGATGTACTTTACTTTGAACCAATTGACTTAGAACATGTTCGTGAAGTTATAGAAAACGAGCAACCTGATGGTATCATTGTTCACTTTGGTGGACAGACTCCACTTAAACTTGCTGACGCACTTACAAAAATCGGTGCAAAGATTTCTGGTACTCCATCTGCTGTTATTGATCTTGCTGAAGATAGAGAACAGTTTTCTGACTTTGTAAATAAACATGGTCTTAAACAACCTGCAAATGGTCTAGCTCGTAAGAAAGAAGAAGCTGCACCAATCGCTGAAAAATTAGGCTACCCTGTGCTTGTTCGTCCATCTTTTGTTCTTGGTGGACGTGGAATGAAAATCGTTTATGGTGAAGCTGAACTAAATGAATATATGGCACTTGCTATCTCTGTTTCAAACGAAGCTCCAGTACTAATCGATAAATTTCTTGATCAAGCAGTTGAGCTGGACGTTGATGCTATTTGTGATGGGACTGATGTATACATTGGTTCAGTTATGCAACACATTGAAGAAGCTGGTATTCACTCTGGAGATTCAGCTTGTTCATTACCACCAGTAAACCTTACAGAAGAGATGATCGAAAAAGTTGAACAGCAAACAAAAACTATTGCTTTAGGTCTTGGGGTTATTGGTCTAATGAATGTTCAGTATGCAATCTATCAAGATGAGATTTACCTTATCGAAGTGAATCCTCGTGCGTCAAGAACTGTTCCGTTTGTAAGTAAAGCTACTGGTATGCCACTTGCTAAAGTTGCTACTCGTGTTATGGTTGGAAATGATTTAAGAAGTTCTCTTGAATTCTATGACAAATACGACATAGTACAAGAATCAAATGGTTTATTAAAACCAAGATTAAAGAACCATGTATCTGTTAAGGAAGCCGTATTCCCGTTCCATAAACTTTATGGTGCAGATTTAGTACTTTCACCAGAGATGAAATCAACTGGTGAAGTTATGGGAATCAGTTCAAACTTTGGGGTAAGTTTTGCAAAATCTCAACTATCTGCTGGAAATAAAATTCCAACAGATGGTACATGTTTCTTATCATTTGTTGATTCTGATAAAATGCATGCAGCAGAAATTGCGAGTGAACTTCACCGCCATGGATTTACCTTAGTAGCAACAAAAGGGACACAAGCTATCCTAGAAGAAGCTGGTATACCTTGTCAAAGAGTTCTTAAAATTTCTGAGGGTCGTCCAAATATTGAAGATAGCATGAAAAATGATGAAATCTCAATGGCAATCAATACATCTGATAATAATACATCTAAAAAAGATGCAGTAGTTATTCGTCAAGAGGTTCTTAAAAGAAGTATCCCGTACTTTACTACTCTAAGTGCAGCAAGAGCATTAATTTTAGCTCTAGATGAAATGGAAGATGAATCATGGTCAAATCCAAAATCACTTCAAGATTTTCTTGCATAGATAAAATAATACTTACACAAACCGACACTACTGTCGGTTTTATCTCTCAAAATAATTATAAACTTTACGAGATCAAGTCTCGTGAACCATCAAAACAATTCATAACAACATATAGTGATTTGCACTCTTTTCGTTTATCAAAACATAGAGTACCTTTATCTAAAAGAGCTTTATTCCGTAAATCGAAAAAAACAACATTTATCATGAACAATAAAGCCCTTAGAATTTCACCAACATCTCTTCACTCTCAAATACTAAGAGATATAAAATGGAATTTTTCTACATCAGCAAATGAAAGTGGAAAACACTTCTCATTTGAGTTTTGTGAAGATAAAGCTGATATAATAATACATGATAAAAATGGGCTGTGCGAGAAGAGTTCTTCAAGCCTCTTCAAAATCAATAATATAAAAACAGTGAGGATTAGATGAGTAAACTTATTCAAGCATTATTAAGTGGTGCCTTTTTTACTTTCTTTTTAGACTTTTTTCTCATTTTAGGTATGAAACTCAATTATATTGATTTTTACAATATTGATTTATACTATAACCCGTTTTTTGCAGATAATCAAAACATCTATATCTTTATGTTCTTTACCATTCTCTTTGGTCTTTTAATTACATATGTTGAAAATACTAAACTAAACATTATTATCATTGGTGGTTTATTTGCTCTTTCTCTCTCAAGCCTTATAGAACCAATAGGACACAAAATTGCATCAATGGTATTTATGAAAACAAACGTTACTATACATACTGATAGGTTTACATATAAAGGCGATATCTATTATGATGGACGTAAAACAATTAGCTTTTATGACCATGAAATAAAAAAAATTATAACTATACAAAAAAAGGATTTAAAATAATGAAAATATCTTCTATAGCAGGTGGTGTAGCACTAGGTAGTGCTGGAGTTATGATGATGAGTGTACTAAGTGGATGTGCGCAACAAGAACAACAACAGCAAAATAAATTTTTAGTAATTGAGCAACAAGCAAATGGAAAATACATGGTTGTTGAAGAGATGCCAACTGATGGTCCTTCTCGTGCTATTATTCGTGAAAAAGATGCAAATGGAAATACTACTGAGCGTTTTATGAGTGAAGCTGAAATGAAGGCTCTCGCAGAACAAGAGTATCAAAAAGTTCAAGATGGCACTTCAGAAACTGTTCAAGATAATGGGGGAAGTGCAGGAATGGGTCTCGCAGGAACGATCCTCGCAGTTGCAGCTGGTTCACTTCTTGGTAACATGATTGGAAATGCTTTAATGAATAACAAAAACTTTTCGAAAAATGCTACAAGCTCAAACAAAAGTGCATACAGTCGTTCAGCAGCCTCTAAAACTTCAAAGACATCATCTAAAAAAAGCTTTTTTGGTAGTTCATCAAAAACATCTTCAAGTAGAAGTTTTGGAAGTTAATTAGTAGATGGTAAAACTAAAACAACTTAATCCACTTGATGATAATACACTTGAAGGACTAGGCTTTTCATGGCATACAGATGAAGATGGAAGTAAATATGTAAGTGATGCTCTGGTAGAGGTTTTAGCAGCAGAAGCTGGGGCTTATTATACTGCTACAAATGAGATATACGATATGTATGTTGAAGCTGCTGAATATGTTATAGAAAATGATCTCTTTTTTGATCTGGGAATCCCTTTTAACTTAGTTAATACCATTAAAAAATCATGGGAAAATGATGTCCATTGGCATATTTATGGGCGTTTTGATTTAGCTGGTGGTATAGATGGTCAAGATATTAAACTTATAGAGTTTAATGCTGATACTCCAACAGCTTTATTTGAAACTGCCCTACTCCAATGGGCACTTTTAAAACATAATAATATGGATGAAAATAGTCAGTTCAATAATGTTTATGAAGCTATTACTAACAATTTTAAAAGGTTAATCACTCTTTTTGATGATGTAGAGAATTTTGATGAAAGATATGATGGTTGGAAAATATTGTTTTCTTCAATTGCCGGAAATGAAGAGGAAGAAGCTACAACAAAACTACTACAACAAATAGCTACAGATGCAGGATTTAATACAAGTTTTGAATACTTAGAAAACACTCATTTTGATGAGAATGGAATCTACGATGCAGATGAAAACAAGTATGAATACTGGTTTAAACTATACCCTTGGGAAGATATAGCACATGATGAACCAGAACTTGCAACTACTTTAACAAACATTATGCAGTCACAAGAGGCAATTATATTAAATCCAGCGTACACATTACTTTTTCAATCAAAAGGTATGTTAAAAATATTATCAGATTTATTTCCTGATTCACCATACTTACTAAAAACATCATTTGAGCCACTTCAAGGTGTCAAACAAGTTGAAAAAGCTGTTTTTGGTAGAGAAGGTGCGAACACTAGTATAATCAACCCTGATGGCTCTACAGAAGTAAAAACTGATGGTCCTTATGATAACTATAAAAAAGTTTATCAAGAGTACGTAGACTTTCCAAAAGATTTAAATGGCGATAAATATCAAGCAGGTGTTTTCTTTGCTTATGAAGCTTGTGGAATGAGTTTTCGTAAAGGTGGTGAAGTTATGGACAATATGAGTAAGTTTGTAGGACATGTATTAGTTTAGCAAAATGCTAAACTATACTTATTTACATTCACTTGCAGTTAGATTTTCTCTATTTTTAGAAACTATTTTTTTTCCAATACCTTTTACTCTCTCTAACTCAACAATACTTTCAAAACATTTTGTCTTTCTGTACAATAAAATTGCATCTGCTTTTTTAGCACCAATTCCATGTAAAGAAGTAAGTTCTTTTTTCCCAGCTGTGTTAATATCCACAGAACCAAACAGTACACTTATAGTAAGTAAAACTATAGTTAAAATTTTCATTTCTTCTACTCCTTTTTATTTCAAGAAGTATTATATAATAATTTTTAACTTTTTCAGTTTATTTATTGTTTTTTTTCATTATTTTAAATTTTTTTGATGATTAAACTCAGGAACTATCTTTTTTAGGTATTTTATTTTATTCTCAGATTTTAACAATGCTTCAATATCAAGATTTAGTTTATCAATATCATAAGGTGTTGGTGCTGCAACTGTTATTGATTCATAATCTGTTTTGGCATCACTATCATCAATGAGCAATTCTTCATAAAGCTTTTCACCAGGACGAAGACCAGAGAATTCTATCTCAATATTTTCTTTACCACTAAGCTCAATCATCTTCTCAGCTAAATCAACTATTTTAACTGGTTCTCCCATATCAAGAATAAATATTTCACCACCTGTACCAATAGCACCAGCCTGAAGAACGAGTTCACATGCCTCAGATACCAACATAAAATATCTTGTAATATCTGGATGTGTTACAGTAATATTTTGATTGTTTTGTATTTGAGTTTTAAACTTTGGAATCACACTTCCACTAGAACCAAGAACATTTCCAAATCGAACTGCTACTATATCAGTACCCTTTCCATTGGAGTTCTGCGAATAAAGTTCACATATTCTTTTTGTAGTCCCCATCACACTTGTTGGACGGACAGCTTTATCTGTAGATATCATAATAAACTTTTCCACATTGTACTTAATAGCTGTGTCTATGACATTCTTAGTGCCTATAACATTATTTAATATGCCTTCATATATATTTGATTCAACAAGTGGTACATGCTTGTAAGCTGCTGCATGAATAACTATATCTGGCTTGTAATTTGCAAATGTATCATCTAAAAAATCTTTATTTACAACATTTTGCATTATAGGAATAGTTTCAATCATCTGAATTTCTTCATGTACTGCATAGAGATTAAATTCACTATTATCCAGAAGTATTAACTTATTGGCTTCATACTTCTCACACTGACGGCATATTTCACTACCTATACTACCACCAGCACCAGTAACTAAAACAGTCTTACCTTTTATAAAAGAAGCTATTTTACTCTTGTCTAAATCTTGAGGGTAACGTGCCAATAAATCCTCAACTGATACCTCTTTTAACTGAGCAGTAAATTCTTCCCCCTCATAAAGTTCATCAACTGTTGGTAAGATTTTTATCTCTGAGAAATATAGACTCAATTCATTATATATCTCTTTAATTTTACTTTTATTTGTTGAAGGCATTGCTATTACCAACAAATCAAATTTTTTATCTTTAGAATTAGATTTCAATTTATCTACTGAGAGAACTTCTATAGAATCAATAGAACGATTTTGCACTACTTGGTTATCATCTATAAAAAACTCAACCTTATATGGGGAGTCTGAAAATTCAGATATAAGTTTTAAACCCGCTTTTCCAGCGCCATAAATTACTACCGACTTAGTTTTTTCAACTCTACTTTTATTAACAAAATAATAATATAAATAAACCATAGAATTGATCGAGAACATATATAAAAAGAGCTCTGAAACTAAAAATGAAATTTCTATATAAGTATAAAAGATAGGTACATACGTAAAAAATGCTGAAACATATACAACACTTTTTAATAAAAATGTTTTTGGTGAAGCTTTAGACCAAGAAAGGGAATAGTCATTATATATTAAAAAGGACGCTATCATTCGTATAAATATAATGACCATTACTAAATAAAAATCAAATTCTTTATGAAAAATAAAAAATGTCCACCATATAGTCATTATAGTTAACAAAATTATTACTAAAAAATTCAATAAACGTTTATCAAAAAAATACATTATTTAAAAGCCTTTATCTTATCTACAAATCTTATAGTAGTATATAATAATATAATTGATATTATTAATACTATTAAAATACTTGATATAAAATATAGTAGTCCAAATAATAATATATTAACAAACATAAAAAATAAAACTACTTTATCATGTGACCATCCACTCTGAACTAATCTTTGATATGCATGTTTCTTGTGTGCTATAGTTACTTCTTCACCACTGAGAAATCGTCTTAAAAGTGTTAATGTAGCATCGAACCAAAACACTCCAAAAAGTATGATCCAAATCCAAAAATTTGTACTCTCTAAGTTTGCATAGTAAATTGTGAAAATCGCTATATTATAACCAAGTAATGTGCTTCCTACATCCCCCATAAATACCTTCGCCTTATGCCAATTCCAAACTAAAAAACCAAAAGCTGAAAAAATCAAAATCAAAAAGTGGTTTTCACCAAAAAGCAAAAATCCAGCAAGCCCTAAAAAAACTGCTTCGCTTCCGGCATAACCATCAATACCATCTAAGAAATTATATAAATTAATAAACCATATCATCATTGTAAAAGCAAATATATTTGTAACTATTGGACTTTCTATAGAAAAAAAGAAAAAAGAAAAACTCTCAAATCCACCCAGAAAATATAAACCTACACAAGAAACTAAAGCCTGAAAAAGAAAACGAAATTTAGCGCTAAGTTCAAATATATCATCAAAGTATGAAACTGTTGAAATAACAATTCCCATCATTAATGCAAAATATAATTTTTCATCGATATTATAAATATAATATTGATATGAAATACCCAAGAACCATGTTACAGCTATAGCAATTCCACCACCATGAGGTACGGGTAATGTATGAGAACTTCTATCATTTGGTATATCTATGAATGATTTTTTGATTGCATAATTTTTTATTACATAAGTCAGAATAAATGATAAACTAAATAAAAATATATATATCATCTCAAACTACACCAAATTTGCATCTACTAAAAGATTGTCTTTTAATTCTTTCAAAAAATATTCTTGATTATATCTTGATATGACGGATTCTCGCACATTCTTCTTTAATTGCTTATATAAGCCCTTATCTAAATACAGTTCTTCCATTACGGAAAAGAGACTATTAATATTTTTCTTCTTTACTAAACAACCATTCAATCCATCAATGATTATCTCGTTACAACCATTAATATTAGTTGCTACTAATGGAATACCAAAACTTCCTGCTTCTATCAAGGAGTTTGGTAATCCTTCTCGGTAAGATGCTAAAACAAAAAGATCTGAAATCGACAAAAATTCTCTTAAATCATTTTGAAAATCAACAAGTTTAACATTAGAATTTTTAAGTATATAACTTTTATTCTCAAAAGATATAGGGTTTAAATCTTCTTCAAATTTTCCCACAATAAGTAACTTAATACTCTTATATTTTTCATTTAGTCTTTTAAACGCAGCTACCAGTTCATCAACACCCTTATCTTTAACTATTCTACCCATAAAAGAGATAATAAAATCTGTTTCTTCAAAGCCTAGTCGTTTTCGAATTTCAATTTTTTGTTCTTTTTTTAGAGTGTCTTTATAGAATTCCTTATCAACCCCATTTATTGAGCCTTTTGCAATAACCTTTACTTTTTTGTTTGTTAATGTATTATTTATATACTCTTGTAATCCAAGGCTATTACAATAAATATGCGTAGAAAAGAAATATGTAAGTTTCTCAGTCAATTTTAAAAGAAACTTCTTTTTACCCGTAGCTTCCATTAATGGCATTCCAACTACATTATGAATTCTTGTCGGGCAGAAAGAAAGAAAAGCTGCCATCATCCCTAATAGGCCTGCCTTTGGTGTAAATGTATAAACAATATCTGCGTTACTTTTATAAAGATAAACTGTTAACTTGAATAATGCAATCAAATCTTTCAACGGAGTTATTTTTCTTTCCAAAGGAAGAATATAAAATTTTCCTCCTTCTCTTTGTAAAATGCTTTTAACTTCTCCCGTATCAGCTGCAACAAATTCAATCTCATCAAAATAGTTAAATAAATATTTAGCTTGACCTTTAATTAGCGTATCGATACTATAAGAAATAGTTGCCATGATTATGATTTTTTTCATACATTAAACTCTTCTATAAAATAATCTTCTACTTTTATAAAGCTTTTCTTATTCCTAATTTTAAGAAGTAACTGAGTGTCAGCAATAGAAGCTTCAATTTCATCCCTCAGTACATTTGTCAAATTAACATTAATATTTTTTAGTTTATTTGATAAATTACTTGATTTACCAATAATTATAGTTATCATAATTCCACCATTTACTTATATTTATGTATAAATTCCCAGACAAATAAAGGGAAAAAAGATGCTAAATATAAAATAAAATATTTATAATTAACAAACTTATATTTAGATAGTTCAATCTGCGCATCATTCTTCTTGTTTATACTTGTAAGGTATTGTGCTTTATTGTAAGCAACTTTTGCATATGCACTTTTATATTCTTGTGAGTACTTTTTTTTTAAATCACTATTTTCTCTAAAGATTCTATCTAATGTGTACTTCATCTCAGACCACCATACACTTATATTTTTTGATGTCAACGAATCGTCAAGCTTCCTATACTTAACTAAAAAATCTTTTATGACAAATACTTCAAATTTACTGGCTATATCTACAAAAAGATCAAAGTCTGGAGAATGACTTAATTTTTCATTAAAAAAGATTTTACCTGTGTTTCGTAGCAATACCGATTGCATATTAATCTCATAGCCTTGAAGTTGTTGGGAAAAGACATTACCACTCACTGCTTTAGGTACTAAGTTTCCTATCTCCACCCCATTATTATCAATATATATTACGCCACCATAAGACAATTGAAATGCATCATTTTTATCCATAAGGCTTATCTGCTTTTCAAGCTTATAGCTTAACCAAATATCATCAGTATCTAAAAAAGCAATATATTGACCTTGACAATATTGAAGTCCAAAATTTCTAGCAGCACCCAATGGTATATTTTTATCTGTTTTATAGTATTTAATTTTTTCATCATAACTATCAACAATACTTTTCGTATCATCTGTTGAACAATTATCTATAAAAATTATTTCCCAATCTTTAAAAGTCTGAGCGTAGATACTATCTATAGCCTCTTTTAAATATTTTTGAGCATTGTATCCATTCATTAAAACTGAGACCTTTGTCATTGCAGACTACTTCTGAGCTCTATTATATAGCTACATAAAGATTTTTCCCAATCTCCCATTACATTTAAACCTAATAAATCCAACTTGTAGTTACTTGCAGATTCATTCTTTGATACAGGTGCAACACGTTTAAAAAAACCTTCTTTTGCCATATTTACACTTGTTTTTAAGCCAAAAGTTTGAATTATTTTTTTAATATAATCGTATCTTGAAATATTGTGAGCTTTATTCACACAATTAAATACACCATATTGTTGTTTTTCAATGAGTACATCAATCTGATTAACTAAATCAACAACATATGTAGGGTTACCTATTTGTGTATTATCTGAATAAATTATATCATTATCACTAGCTTCTAAAAACCTCTTGTATACAAAGTTTTTATTATGTGACTTGTCCCCTCCATACAACCAACCAGTTCTTAAAATCATATATTTATTTAAATGATTTATTACAATTTTTTCTGCTTCGTATTTTGATTTGTGGTAAACTGTAGTTGGAACAACATCATCTAATTCTGTATAGCAACCAGTTTTCTTGTTTCCATAAATACCTGTACTTGATATGTAAACAAATAAAATATCTTTATCAATACAATAGTTTACTAAATTTTGAGTGCCTATTGTATTTACATTAAAAGCTTGACCGACATTTACTTCAGAAGCCTCAACATCTGTATATGCTGCTGTATGAATTATAATGTCTGGTTTTTCTTGATCTAATTTTTGTTTAATAACATCTATTTTAGTAATATCAAATTCCCTAGAACATCCTACTATCTGTTGTGAATTCAGATGTCTTATTAAACTAGAGCCAAGCATTCCACTTGCTCCAGTTATAAGAACTTTTTTACCACTCATATGATATCTCTTCAATTTCTTTTTGTATAGCTTCAGCTGGATCATGTTCCATAGATGCTAGATTTAACAATATATTACTTTCTTCAATCCCACGGAATGCCATCCATAGTCCAGCTGAGATAGTAAGTCTTTGATAATTATTTTGAGACAAAATAATACTAAAGAACTCCTCTTTTTTCTCATCAAAAACAATAAATTCTATAGCGCCAGTTGGAACCACTAAATTCAGTACCATCTCTTTATGTTTCTTCCAACCTTTTATAGCGTCTTTATTAACCGATGAAAAATAAGCTTCACCAAACCCATTATAACCATCATCACTCTTTTTCATTGCGTGAAAAACATCCCCTTTAGGATGATGAATCTGCTTCAAAGGTGTTAGTATTACTCCGTCCAAGACAACTCTTTAGTTTTAGCTATATTTTCATATTCTAAAATCTGTTCTATGGTCTTGTCTAAAATATTTTTATCTGAGTTATAGAAATCATAGTACCATTCACTCGTAAATCTAATCGTATCTTTATACTCTAAAGTTGCTTGCCATTTCAGAGAGAACAAAGCTTTATCACAGTTGAGTTTTAATAATCCTGCTTCATGAAAGAGTATATTATCAGTTATATTAAAAGCATCATCAACTCCCTTAAAATCCCAGTAGATACTTAAATCTTTTAGCAATTGTTCTACTGTATGATTTTGTTCTGCTCTAGGTCCAAAGTTAAATGCTTCACCATTTAAAGTAGCATCTTCAAAAAGCTTTGCTCCAACATTCAGATATCCACTTAAAGGTTCTAAGACATGTTGCCATGGCCGTGTAGCCTCTGGACTTCTAATTTCAACGCTCTGTTTTTGACTCCAAGCTTGCATGCAATCAACTACAACTCTATCTTTTGCCCAATCACCACCACCAATAACATTACCAGCTCTTGCAATTGCCAACTTAATATTTGAGTCTTTCTCTTTAAAAAATGAATGAAAGTAAGATTTTATAATCATCTCAGCAGCACCTTTACTACCGCTGTAGATATCTTTTCCCCCCATCTTATCATCTTCTTGATATCCCCATACTTGTTCTACATTATCATAAGCTTTATCACTAGTAATTATTATAGCTGTACATTCATGGTTTGAAGTTTTAAGTGCTTCTAAAATATTTGCTGTACCCATCACATTTGAAGATATTGTATCTATTGGGTTAGTATATGAAGTAGAAACGATTGCTTGGGCTGCAAGATGAAATAAAAAGTCTGGTTTTTCATCTGAAATAATCTCAACAATTTGGGATAAATTTCTAATATCTTCTTGATAATGTTTAATTTTTTTTTCTATTTTTAATTCTTCAAACATAGATGGATTTGTTGGTATATCTTTTGATATCCCAACAATATTTGCTCCTATTTTAAGTAACCAAGTTATTAACCAAGAACCCTTAAAACCTGTATGCCCAGTTACTAAAACTTTTTTATCTCTATAAATATCATTAAACATTAATTATCCCAAATTTTCCATGGTGCTTTCTTTATATTCCATAGTTCATTTAGTTTAATTTTATCCCTCAATGTATCCATAGGCATCCAAAATCTATCATGTTTGTACGTAAATATTTCACCATCTTTAGCTAAATTTTTCAATGGTTCTTGTTCAAATGTTACTTCATCTCCATCTTCAATATACTCAAAGACTTTAGGCTCACATATAAAGTAACCTGCATTAATCCAACTACCATCACCTTTTGGTTTTTCTTTAAACTCTTTAACTTGACTATTTTTACCAATTTCTAAGGCACCGAATCGACCATCAGGTTGTGCAGATGTCATAGTCATAGATTTACCATGAGACTTGTGATATTGAACTAAGTCTTGAATATTGATATCTGCAACACCATCCCCGTAAGTTAACATAAAAGCTTCATCCCCAACAAAGTCTTGAGCTTTTTTGATCCTAGCACCTGTCATACTATTTAAACCAGTATCAAGTAAAGTAACTTTCCATGGTTCACTAGAATTATTATGTACCTGCATAGAACCATTTGACATATCAATAGTAACATCACTTTGATGTAAGAAATAATTCGCAAAATATTCTTTAATATAGTAGCCTTTGTACCCAAGTAATACAACAAAGTCATTGAAACCATAAGTAGAATATATTTTCATAATATGCCAAAGAATCGGTTTTCCACCTATTTCAACCATAGGTTTTGGTCTTATATCCGTCTCTTCACTCAACCTTGTCCCAAATCCACCTGCTAACAGTAATACTTTCATATTTTTTCCCTCATAACTCAAATACTTCTACTATATTTTCTTCTGTTGGCTCTATGAAAAAGTTATCTTTATACCAAGAAGCTATCTCTTTTATCTCTTCTTCATTGTTTGTTCTATATTCAATTAAATTATTATATAGTTTTTTTACATCATTTTTACTAAAAGCGATATCCCAGATTTTACCTCTACCATAATCAACTAAAGGGTTGGCTGTTAAACCATCTTCATTAGCTATAATTATAACAGATATACCAGATGCAACTGCTTCAACAGATGTACCAGATGCTGTCCCTATTACCAGTTGAGCATTTTTAAATAATTTATAAATATCATCATATACAATTGTTATATTGCTATTTAAACTTCCTAGACTATTGATATTTACTGCTGGATGATTTTTAAAAAGTATATTTTCAAAAGAAGATATAGTATTCAACATATATTTTGTGTCAGCTTTTATATATGAGCCGAGTACAAGAATATTATCAGCACCTGTATTCTTATTAAATGTAAAAAGATTTTTATACCGTAAAGAACTACCTTTTTTATATAGTATCCACTCCCTATCTAAAATATAATACTTACCATTTACTAAAACTTCATGAAACGAAGTATTTTGTTCAAAATCGATATCATCAACTTTACTATTAAAATAAACTTCATAATTAAGATAAAACTGACATCCATACAGTTTTATGTGACTTGAATTAGTACGAACGCCATAATTAAAACATCGCTCTACCACTTGGAACTCACTCCATGAGTAAATTTTTGTGATAGAATTTTTTTTAGCAATATTCTGTCCATAAATATATCTACTAAAGCCTTCAAACCCAAAATTTCTAATATCTTTAATCAATTCATTGTTAAAGAGTATATCAAGATTGGAGTTCTCTTTTTGTAATAAGTTCAAAGTTTTCAAAGGATAAGACAATATCATAACAAATATAGATATAAAATCTTTTACATCAATTAGCTCAAATTCAAATAAGAAATTTCGTCTATCATTACTAATAATTTTAAAAAAACGTATCAGTTTAAATGGGTTTTTGTGAGCTCCATATAACCTAGGTAAAAATAAATATTTTTGTTCTTTCTTATCTAAAACATCATATAGATTTGTAAAATAATTTTCATTAAATTTATTTTCTTTCAAGATATTATCTACCAAAAAAAATACGTCTATAGCTATGTGATTTCTAATATCCAGCTTACTTTTTTTATAATAAGCTTTATACATCATATAGCTTAGTATATATACAAAGAGAGAATAAAACTGTTTCAGATAAAACTTGAAACTGCTTTTTAAGAATTGACAACTTTTACTTTTTTTCTTATATATCTGAGAAAAAAACTTCTTAGGAAAATTTGTAACGAATGGATTTCGAATAAGAGTTACATTTGATATACTATAAAAATCAACCCTGATACTCTTTTTAATACTGTCTATATAATCATGAAAGGAACTTTTATGTTTTTTGTATGATTTTTCTAATTCTTGAGGCGTCATAAATAAAATTCTTTAAAATTCTTTATATAATTGTTCAACCTTTTTAATTCTGGATTATTATATCCATAAAATACTATTCCATTTAATCTTGAAGCATTATAATCACTCTTCGCATCACCAATTAATATAGTTTCTTCCTTCTTGTAATTATACTTTTCAAGTAATTTCTTTACTAATATATCTTTTTTAGTCGGAGAACCTTCTATACTAAGGAAATACTCTTTCAAATCAAAATTTATACATAATTTATTTAACTCGTGATGTTCTGAACCAGATACAATATGAAATCTGTACTTTTTATAATTTTTTTCTATAAAGTAAATAGTTTCTCTTATTAAATTATTTTTATTAAAGATTTGTTTCTCTATTATTTGTGAAAATTTATCCGCACATATCAATACATCTTCTTGTGAAATCTCTTTATTCAATAGAGTATTGTAAAAGTATTTTATTTTTTCAAATCTTGAAACTCCGCCATTTTCATAATGATACTTTTCAATCAGTTTCAATGAGAGATCATCATATTCTTTAAAAAGTTCAACAAATCCATCCCCTTTAATTTTCATACTATCAAGAATAACTCCATCGAAATCAAAAAGAATATTTTTAATCATACACTTTTCCAAATACAGTACAAGGAAGGCCATCACAATCAGCAATTCTAAGAGGTGAAACAATTATTTCATGAAACTTAGTTACTGCAGTAATCTCTCGTAAATCCATATCTTCTAAAAGTAAGATAGGCTTTTTAGGATTTAAAAATCTTCTATGTGTTTCTCTACCTAATGTCCTATCTTGTATACTAGATACAGAAATGGAATCAAAGCCTAGGACTCTCATATCTGGAAATTTATTATTTATATAATCATATATATCCGGATGAAATCCATAATTATTTTTCCAAAATTCATCTTTGTCTCTAATATTACAAATTCCCGTTTTAACAATTAAAATTTCATAACTATTATCTTCTATTTTTTCAAGTTTAGCTATTAATTCATCTTTTATAATTAAATCATTTGATTTTATTTCTATTACTAATATATTTTTAAATATCCAAAAATCTGTACTATAATCTTCTATAGTTTGTCCAGATTCGTAAAAATGATAAGGCATATCAATATGAGTTCCTACATGTACTGTAGTAGCTATATAACTATCGTTTGCTACATTACCATTTGATATAGCACTTTGTTTATTTATATCAAAAGTATTTCTATTTCCATAAGTTGGGGTATTTTTATCTAGTATATATGATAAAAATATCATTTATTTTCTTTTTCATTGAATATTTCTTGAATACACTCCAATAAGCCTTGCCCTAAATCAATATATGGATTAGCTACTAATTTTTTAGCTACTGTAGGATGAAAAGAGTATGGAGTTATTTTATAGTGTCCCATGTTATCAGTTGTTATTTGCTTAATAACAAGCTTGTTTTTCATAATTTCATTTATCATAGTTAAAAGTTCTATACGTTTTAATTTTTCAATACCCGTTAAAATTATATGTTCATTTTCATATTGATTATCTTCAAGTACATCTACAGATAATTTTGCAGCATCTGCAGCATGAATATATTCCCTTAGATCTTCACCATTACCTTTATACTGAAGCTTCCCTAAATTTATAGCATCATAAAGTAGATTATAAATATAATTATTGTGACTAGCTCGTTCTCCATATAATGAACCATATCTTATAACCGTATATTTCAATCCATATCGTGCGTAATATTCTTCAGTTAACTTTTCAGATGCTTGCTTACTTATACCGTAAAAAGATCCTTCATCACTAAGAGCATATGCACTACTAGCATAAATAAATCTTTTAATACCACCAGCCTCTCTACATGCTTCGAGAATATTCAAATTCCCCATTACATTTATATTCATTGCATTTATTGGTTTATGTATAGCTTCATCTAAATTTGATATCGCTACAAAATTATAAATGTAAGAAGCCCCTTGTACTATACCCTTGACAACTTTATAGTTCATGATATCACAACTAATAAATTTCTGACCTACTTGTAAGTACTTCGAGGTATTACTATCTACGATAACAACATCATATTTTCTTCTTGTAAGTTCATCAGCAACATAAGATCCTAAGAAGCCACTTCCCCCAAATATTATAACTTTTTTATTACTTGACATCTTTCTGTCCCCTATGTACTGTAGAAATTTCTTAAATGCTTAATTGCGCTCATACCCATAGCCTCAACAGCTTCTTTAGCATTTCCACCAATATGTGGGGTGCAAATCAAGTTTGGAAGATTTAGAAGTTCTTTATCACAAGGAGGTTCTTCAATATAAGCATCCATTGCAGCTCCCGCTATTATACTGTTTTTTAGAGCCATTTTTAAGTCTTTTTCATTTACCAAACCACCACGAGCAGTGTTCAGGAGGTAAGTAGTTGTCTTCATTTGCTTCATCTCTTTCATAGAAACCATATCTAAGGTATTCTTATCCAAAGGAGTATGAATAGTAATAATATCTGACATTTTGTATATCTCTTCTTTCGTAGCCTCAAATAAATTATTATCTTGATAATATTTATTCTGATTAATAATATCATGAACTAGTATCTTACAGCCAAAAGGTTTAAGTAACCTTACAACTTCTTTACCAATATGTCCGACTCCAATAATACCAATTATTTTGCCTGAGAGTTGAAATCCCCCAGATTTATTCCAAATACCACGCTTTAAGTCATTAGATGTCACATATAAATTTCTACTTAACATAAGCATATAGCCCAATGTCATCTCTGCAACAGAAAGTTTATTTATACCACCACTCCATCCTATTTTTATATCTCTTTTTATACATATTACTTCATCTATATTATTGAGACCAACACCATATTTTGACACTATTCTAATATTCTTACATGCATCAAGAAGTTCTAAATCAATAGGCTCTAAACCAACTATTAATGCTTCTGCATCTTGAATAAAATCAATTAACTCTTGCTTAGTAAAACGTTTACCTTCTAGATTTAATTTTGCATCTGGAAAATATTTATATATTTCATCTTGTAAAAGCTTATTTTTTGAAAAAGATGGTGATGTAACTACAACTTTCATCATTATTTGTATACTTTTACTATCATGGAATCACATAACCACTTATTTTCAAGGGACACTTTATAATCATCTTCCAATTCTACTGAAAAAATATCACTGTACCTATCTCTACCTCCAGGCTTTCCTTCTTGCATCCATACCATATGGTTAGACAAATCATATCTTTGATGAGGAATAATTTCATATTTAAAACTATGTTTGTCAAGAAAATATTTCATTGACTTATTAGTAAAACTAACAATATGTGCAACTTGCCAATAAAAACTTTTAAACTCTGGAATATCATATAACCTGTATAAAGGATCAGTTGCACTTGGTGTTTCAAATATCATTTGACCACCATCATTTAATTTAGACATATAGTCTAATAAAAAAACTTCAAAATCATATACATGAGCTATAACAAAAAAATGTATAATTAAGTCAAACCTTTTATTTTTACTAATCTCACTAAAATTTCTATAACACTCAAAACCAGATTTTTCTAAATACGTACTAAACTGTTTTGATGGTTCTAGGGCACTTAAAACAGAACTTGGTTCTATATCCTTTATTGCACTTAACATGAACCCCGTTGATGCACCAACTTCAAGAATAGAGATATCTTCTTTTAAAAAATTTTGTAAAAAAGGAATTCTTCTTTTTGTTTCTCTTTGTTGAATTTGAGCATGAACACTTTCTTCTTTCCAATTTGAATCATCTCCAGAACGCTTATCCATAAAATCTTCAAAATTATTTATATAAAATTCTTCTAAATCTTTTTCTGATGGCTTAGGAGTTATGTAATAAAAATCGCAAGCTTGACAAAAAATATAATCTTGATTTTCTGTTCCTCCGTAAACATATCTTGATTCGATATATTGGTCTTTATCATCCTCGCATAAAGGGCAGGTTGTATTAGATTGATCCATAGTTTTTTATACCACTTTTAAATTCTCTTATAAAAATTTTCATTTTTTCTTTCGTTCCAACAGAAACTCTAATATAAGTATTCCAAGGTTCTTTAAATCCACCTCTAACATAAACATTTTTACTTTTTAAATATGTAATTATATCATCTCTATTTTTTTGGCTTTCTAAATCAATAAAAATGAAATTAGCATTTGAACCTAAGCACTTTGCATCTATTTTAGATAATTCGTTTTTTATATATATTTGACTATTTTTAATTTCTTCTACATATGCATGAACAAAATGTAAGTTATCCAATAAATATTCTGCCGATTTAACGGATAATATATTAGCTTCTACCATGTGTCTTGTTTTTCCAAGATAATTTATATTATCCCTATTTCCAATTATATAGCCTAATCGTACTCCGGCTAAACCAAAGGCTTTTGAAAAAGTTCTTAATATTAAGACATTATCATATTTTTGGGAAAGTTCTACTGCTGTTATTTCTGAAAATAAATAATAAGCTTCATCCACAATCAAAAAAGTATTATACTTCAAACAATATCGAGCTAAGTTATCTATCATATCAATGGAGTTCAATATATCAATAGGCTGATTCGGATTTGGTAAAAATACCAAAGCTGTATTTTCATCTATGTTCTTATATAACGACTCTATATCTAGACTGAAATCTTCAGGAGAATAGTTTATCTCTATAAAGTGCCTATTATACATGTTACAATACACTTCATACATAGCGAATGTAGGAGAAGGAATAATGACTTTTTCATTTTCATTACTTAACATTTCTATAATTTGCTTTATACCTGCATCACTGCCTGATGATAAAAGAATACATTCTTGATCAACCCCTATCCATCTAGAAAGTTTTTCATACAAACTATCAATTTCAGGATACGCACTAAAATCATAAGCAGAAAAGCTGTTTAAAATTCCTTGAATAACCTCAGCGGGGTAATCATCAACTTTTTCATTTCTGTCTAATCTTAAACCTTTGTTTAAATCTCTATTTAGAGATACTCTAATTCTTTCTAATTTAGCAAAGTGTTCATTAATTCTTTTTTTCATAAAAATTTTCCATAACTTTTTCATCTTTGAGAGGTTTAAAATATTCTTTTACTAATGGTTCAAATAATTCATTTTTATTTTTCACACAGTTATAGCATAAAGTACCCTCTAAATCATCTTTCAGGTGTTTTTGCCTTAAATTTTGAAAAATTTTACTATTCCAAGCTTCCAAGACTGAAACCTTTTTTAAATCTATCATTGCTAAAGCATTTTGATAATCTACTACACAAGCTGTTAGATAGCCTTCTGAACTTACTGTAACTCTATTAAATGGATCAGGACATTTACTTGTTAATTGATGGGTTTTTAATGTCCCAAGTATATTTTCCGGATTAATATCTTCATATTCATTATTTTCAAGCATATTCCCACCTTGATTACTACATTCTCTTTTATCAACTTCTTGATCTATATAGCTTCCAACTGCTTTTAATAATAAAGGATAATCATTTTTAGTAATTTGAGTAGGAATAAAAGAAACAAATATTTTCAAATTGGAACCGGTGTCTTTTCTATACATATCCCACTCTTTAATATTATTTACAACTTTTTCAAATTCATCTTTTCCATGAACTTGTTTATAATGTTCTTTTGTCCCAGCATTAACAGAAAACTTTATACTATCTAAACCAGCATCTATAATATTTTTCATTTTTTCTTTTGTCGAAAGTGCAGCATTTGATGTTAAAAATATATATTCAAAACCTATTCCTTTTGCAAATCTTATATACTCAGCCAATTGAGGGAAAATTAATGGTTCACCTGTTGCATAAAATGTTATATCTCTCGCTCCAGCTTCAAAAGATTCTCTCATAACTTTTTTTGCTAACTTATCATCAATAAAATTTTTATCACGAGTCATTTTGGCGTTTGCACAAAATAAACAAGAGTGATTACAGGTATTATTTACTTCTAAAAAAAGTTCTTTTGGAAAATTAGGTAATACAGAATAAGAAATATTTCTGAGTCTTTCCTCTTGCTTTTCATTTAAAGTTTTCAAGCTTTATATCCTTTACACACGCTTTTTAATAAATTTTGCAGGAACACCACCAACGATAGAGTACGGCTCAACATCTTTTGTAACAACGCTTCCTGCAGCAATAATTGCACTTTTCCCAATTTTTGTATCGGCAGTTATTACACAATTAGAAGCTATCCACACATCATCTTCTAAAATAATTTCTCCATATAAACTCCCTTGTTCAAGAATAGGTTTATTCACATTTTCAAAAATATGATTAGATGCTCTCAAAACACAATTTGACGCAATTTGACAATAATTTCCAATTGATATTTTACCGAATGAAGATCCTAATTGTGAATTTGTATTCATGTAAAAGCTATCTCCAACTATTAATAGTCCACCATCATGTGCATATATGTATGAATTTTGCATTATATGTATATCTTTACCTAGCTCGATGTTTTCAAAACCAAGTATAGTAACATTCTTATCAATACTAAATTTGCCTTTAGCACTTTTAAATAAAGGCTTATATACCATATATCTTAATTTTCTTCCAATAATAGTAGGTATCCAAGAGAAAACTATTGTTACAAATTCAATATAAATTTTTTTAATCATCTACTATTCTTTGATCATAAATGCTGAACCAGATGACAAAGCAAGAAAAAAATCTGCTTTATCACTCATAAATTCATCAACTGCTTTTTTAGCACCTGGGAAATAGTTATAACCATAATCATCAAACACTATAATTCCTCCAGAAACAGTCCTTTCGTAAAAAAAATTTATAGAATCTAGTATTGGTTGATACATGTCAACATCAATGTGTACAAATTTAAATTTTTTATTCGTAACTTCATGAAATTTTTCTGGTATCCAACCTTTCTTATACTCAATAAATGTAAACTCCTGAAGATTTCTTTTTACAATATCTTTACCACATGCAAATTCTTTTTTTCTTATTTCATCATTCTTATTAAACAAAGACATGTCTTCTTCTTCAAAATCTGATAAACCCTCAAATGAATCAAATATATAAAAAGTATCTTTAAAGTTTCTAGTTTTCAATCTAGTCGCTATTTGATATGCAGAAAGACCTCTCCAACATCCACATTCTGCAACATTACCATTTAAATCTTTTGTCTTTTCAATCAATTGATTCAATGTATAATGTCTTTCTCTTCTAAACAAATTATCACTGTCCAACATTTGAGTTTTTTCTTGTGACAGCTTATACAAATTCATAAAATCTTGATCTATTTCGAAAGACTTTATAGGTATTTTAGGCTTTCTAGATATTATAATACCTAATGAAAGGGAGAAGTCTTTTATTATTTTTTTAAACATCATGATAACCTTCAATTAAATTATCATTTCTCATCATTTCAATAACACGGTTTAAGTCCGCTTGCGTGTCAACAGCTTTTGTTTCATAAGCTGTTGGTATCATTTTAACACTCATCCCATTTTCAAGGATTCTCATCATATCAACTGATTCTATAATTTCTAAAGGAGTGGGGTCTATTGTATTGTACTCTAATAAAAAATCACGAGTAAAGGGGATAACACAAACTTGCTTCTTCATAGGAACATCTATAACCCCTTTTTTTCTTGATGGTACTGGTTCACGTGAAAAATAAAGTGCATTATAATTTTTATCCATAACTACTTTAACTTCATTAGGGTCTTCAAACTCTTTCACTGTATGTATATCTGCTACTAAATTTGTTATTTTAATTGATGAGTCTTTCAACATAGGTTCAACTGCTTCATCAATCATTTCTGGAAAAGTCAATGGCTCATCACCTTGAACCATAACCATAACATCAACTTTAATATTCTCATCATTTTCAATGGTAAGCATTGCTTCAGCACAACGATCAGAACAGCGTTCATGACAATCACTTGTCATAACAGCTTTCCCACCAATGGATTCTATATACTCATAGATTTCTTTATCACAGGTAGCTACATAGACTTCATTAAGAAGTTTACTAATTTTAACTCTTTTATATACATGTCCTATCATCGGCATACCAAGTATATCTGCCATCGGTTTTCCAGGAAACCTAGTAGAGCCCATTCTCGCAGGTATAATTGAAATTATATTCATTATTTAACTCCATCTCTAATGCTCTTCATACCGTTTCTAGCACTATCCCCTAAAAAGAAAAAATCTAAACTATAAGCTAAGAATGTACACCCTTGAGAAATTCGTTCTTGTAATTTACCTGGATCAGATTCTATTACATGAAAACCTGATGGGAAACTATTCTCTTTACATATTTCTAAAACATGTTCAATAGCTTGTTTTACGTCACTTCTATGATATTTACCAGGGAATCCCATAGAACCAGATAAATCGTACGGACCGATTATAATTCCGTCTATCCCATCAGTTGCAATAATTTCTTCAATATTTTTAACAGCATCTATATGTTCAATCTGTGCAATTATTACAAGTTCATCATTTACCCATTTTTTATAATCTTCAAAACCTAAACCATATTTTTGAGCTCTAAATAAACCAACTCCCCTTTTCCCAATCGGGGGATATTTAGCATAGTCTATAGCTTCTAAAGCATCAGGTTTTGATTTAATCATTGGGACTACTATCCCATCGGCTCCCATGTCTAATATACGCTTTATAATAACTTCTTCATTTTTACTTACCCTCACTAAAGCTTTCATACCATTGGCTTGAATCGTAGATATCAGATTATGTGCCATAGTTAAATCAATAGAAGTATGTTCCATATCAACTACAAGCCATTCAAAACCTGCACTAGCCATAATATCTACAATTGCTGGATGTCCTATGGTAATCCAAGAACCTAATGTTAATTGGTTGTTTTTTAGTTTAGTTTTTAATGACATCAATAGCCTTGTTTGAATATATCTTAATTTCTTTTCTTGTTGTCGCAAAGATTTGCGGAAATAAATAAGTAAAAATAATAACAAAAACAGTGTATATAAAACCTGAAATAAGAAAAGAGATTAGTTCTGAATCAACATTAACGATACTAGTAGATATTATAGCAGCACTTACAAATACTAAAATAGAATATACTTGGTGAAATAGCAAACTTCTTATTTCCAACTTTAGAAATCTTACGCTAAAGTATAGCTGTATCATGACGGTAACTATTTCTATCATTACTACTTTTAGCGCAAGACCAACAGCTCCCAGCTGTACTATATAAATTAAAAACAACGTCACAAAGACACCTACTGTATTAGTTATATAAGAAATATTTCTAATTACTTTTGTTTGTCCAGTTGCAAAAAATAAAGAGCCTATTAATTGAGAGTACGTTTGATAAATTGGAAATAATCCCATAACCATTAGTACTATAGAAGCATCAGAAAATTGTTCATTAGTAAATATACTTAAAATACTACTACTTTGAAACGATATAAATATTCCAAAAAAAGCAGCTATACTATACAACATTGGGATATATCTCATAAAAAGATATTGGACTTCTTTTAAATTATTCTCTCCATATTTTTTTGAAAATTCTCTGGTAATTATAGAGGTCATTGATGATGTAAATAAAAAACAAATTGCAACTATCGAATATGACAATCCATAATAACCTACCTGCTCACTCCCGGAAATTTTTTGGAGTAACCAAATATCAAATAAGACAACAAGCATCCCTAAAGTATTATAGATAATTAAAGGGTTGATATAATCAAAGAACTCTTTACTGATTTTTACAAAATCTACAGTATAAGAGTAGAAACTATTAGTTAATACATTTTTTGCAATAAGAATATATAGGATTGTTAACAAATATAAAATCAAAAATAGAAATAAAAAATAATAGTACTCTGTTAATCCAAAGGAAGTCATGTATACAATCAAGTAAAGAGTAAATATAGATATCACTTTATAAAGTACCCTTGTTAACTCCACGGATGTTGTTATAGCATAGGCATCTGAGATTTTTGTAAATATGGTAGTTAGCCAAGTTAAATAAGAAAAAATTAATCCCATAAATATATATTTTTCTGGAATAGATGGGAAAAAATATTTGTTAGTATTTGTGTAGTACCCCATATATATAAAAAAGATTAATATAAAGAAAAGTATTATAGAAAAATACATATAATATAAAATTAAATCTTTCCTATTATTTTTTGCAGATATTTTTGTGAATAATGCCATAGGAGAACTCATGGCAAAAAATGTGATTATCTTCATAAAAAAAGTTTGTAAAAAAATAAAATTTCCATAAGCAATAGAGCCTAAAGCATTTGGAATAATCCCGATCATCACAACTGCTACAATAGTATTAACAAAGTTGGCGAATAATCTCATCAAATATCTTTTTTTTAAACTATCTTCCATTAACAATCTTTCTTTTGAAATGTACTATGAAGCTTATCTTGACCATATTTTAATCCATAAATACTATTTGCATTCTCAATTCGAATTAATTTATTTTCTTCTTTAGAGTCTAGTAATAGGTAAATATACTCAAATATTCTCTCCTGTGCTTTACCATCAACAAAAGAATCTATTCCTGAAGTTATATCTTTTTCATAAATGTAATCAAATGTATCACTTACTAAATCTAAAAAATCTTTTATGTTATGTATTATATAAGTATTGTGAGAAAGATATTTTTCATTACTTACTACAAGATTATTCTCATCATATAGAAATGTCTTTTTCCCCTGGACTGACCCTATGTTTCCCAATGAACTCATACTTAAAGCATATATAAAGTCAGAAGACATTGCTGGACCTAAATCAGCGTGTTCACTTTGAAAAATAATTTTATCATTATGCTTATGTAATTCTTGAAATAAATCTTCATTTAAATATGTATCAATTGTATTGAGTTTACTTTTAATTACACACGCATATTTACCTGATTTTAACAATGCAATAACACCCTTATAAAAATTATTATAATGTTGATATGTAATAAATGCATCATCACCCGCTACATTATCATAAACTGAAAATATTTTACATTTTTCTTTTTTAAAATTCACAACCCTTTGTTCCGTATCTGTTTTCATCTTATCTAATGCATAATCACCTATATACCCTGTATTCAGAATTGTTTTATAAACACTTCCCGCTTCTAAATATAAATCTCTTTGATAGTTACCCCATGCAAAAAAAACATCACAATTTTTATACATAGCTGAAGAAAACTGTGGAAAATAATTTAATGACCATGTAGCACTACAAGATATAACATTTTCATTTAAAAAACCTATTATATTCATTATATTTGTAAGGTATGTACCATCTACACTAGTGAAAACTATTTTAATATTCTGTGTTTTTATAATTTTATTTATAAAATATATATTTTTAATCTGATCAAAAATATAAGGGACCATCAAGGGATGTATCTTTTCAAGAGTAACAGTTTCACTGTACAATTTATGTATTTCTTTAAAATAAGAAAATATTTCCATTGGATGCAAAGTATAAAGGTGGTAAGAGGTATTTTGTGAAAAAACCTTCTTGCTTGTTGGATCTAATTGAATATATTTTAATTCAGTATTCTCTAACCATTCTAACTCATTCATATTTTTCGTTCTAGATGGAATAGTTGTAGCATTATTTATACTTTTGGAGAATGTTAAGATTTGGTGCTTTTCTCTTTTTTCAAATGAAAACCTTATATTAATTAAAACCTCAAATAATCGTATTGTTTCTTTAAAAAAAAGTTTATTTTTATCAAAGTATATACGTCTAAAAAAATATACTCGCTTTAAATCATCGACAAAGGAAAGTGTATTATAAAATTGAAACTTATCATAAAATGCATTTTTTTTTGAAATATATTTTAAAATATTTGGATAATTAATTAAAATACAATTAGTTTCTAAATCTTGAAATAATATCTTCAACTCTACAATTGGGTGTAATTTATCAAAATAAAATTTTTTAAATAAATATGAAGATAATAAGTCTTTTTTCGAGAAATTTTCCCCTATAATTTTTTCTTTTTCCTCCTTAATTTGTAGATAGTCTTTAAAGTCATTAGATTGATACTTCATATTTGTAAAGATTATTTCTTTTCCAAATAGTCTCAATAAGTTACTGTAAAAAGTATCCATATATTTATGTCTATGCAAGATATAAATCATATCAAACCTACATAATATTACATATAAAACTGAATAAAAATTCATATAATCTATGATAATTTTATTTTTCATACCTATATAAAAATTTCTTTATATTCTTGATTTGCTTTTTCATATTCGTCTAACTTACCAATATCTATCCAATACTCCCTTATAGGAAATGACACAACATTTTTCTGCTTCTCTATCAATTGTTCAAAAAGGGTTGGCATATCAAAAAATTTATTCTCAGGGATACTATCAATTACTTCAGAATTAAACATATATATTCCAGCATTTACAAAAAATTTATTTACCGGTTTTTCAATGATAGATTGTACTTTTGAATCTTCAATATGCACAACACCATATGGCACTTGAAAGTCATATTCACGTACGCACATTGTAGCTACAGACTTAGATGATATATGATAATCAAGTAGGTGTTCAAAGTTTACATTAGTTAGTAGGTCGCCATTCATAACAAAAAATGCTTCTTTTGGTTTATCATTTAACAAACTTAAAGCACCTGCAGTTCCCATTCTTTTTTTTTCAACAATATATTCTATATTTACCCCAAAAGCATGCCCATTACCAAAGTATTCTTGAACAATTTCTGATTTATAATTTACACACATTGTAATCTCAACAAAACCATGTAAAGCAAAATTTTGAATGATGGTATGTAGGATTGGTTTATTACCAACCTTCAACATTGGTTTTGGGGTAGATTCAGTGAGTGGTCTTAGTCTTGATCCTAACCCACCAACCATTAAAATTACTTTATTAGTTTTTTTAAGTCCTGTGTTTTGCTTATCTAATCTATCCAGCCCAATAACTACACCATCATCATTAATGATAGGTATCTGAAAAACTCTATTCATTTTAGCTATATTATTGATTACATTTTTCGAATCGTTGGCATGAGCAACTATAGGGGATGAACAATATATATTCTCTATTGAGTCAGTAATACTATAACCTTTTAAAAGTCCCCTTCTTATATCTCCATCGTTAATTGTTCCCAATAGTTTGTTATTTTCATCTGTAATAAGAATTATTTTATTTGATGTTTGAGTCAACAAATTTAAAATATATTTAATACTAACATTCGCATGAACACTAATGTCTTTTATATCATACATAATATTATAATGAACCTTTAATAAATTTTCTTTATTCTATCGTATTATTCATTACCTTTATTTAAAAGCATTGTAGCTAACTCAAAATCTTCTTCTGTATCAATATCTATTGATCTTATTCGTGGCATAATATAAACATATGATGTATCATCAAAAAAAGTTTCATGTTTTAAAAAGTACTCCATTTTTGCAATATATATCCCCCCATTTAGATGATAGCCTTTAGAATATTTATCTTCTCTATCCCATTGTAAATTTTCACTAAAATATGGGATCCCTTTATTGTCTTGCACTTTAATTGCCAACCATGGGTTAAATTCAAACTCACAAACTGATACGAGGGTGTCAGCATCTTTATTATAAGTTATATCAAATGCATTTTTTATATCTTTTTGATTTCTAAATGGTGTAGTTGGCATTAGTAATGCTACATGAGTATAAGTATTATCTTGTTCTAAATAATACTTAACCACATCTTTTGCCCGTATATTATCTTCACATAAATAATCAGGTCTCTTATGTTTCTCTAGTAAATCGTGGTCTATTACATTATTTAAAATATTATCATCATTACTACTTAAAATAATTTTTGAAAAACAATGTGATTCAATTGCAGCATCGACTGTATATTGAACTAATATTTTTTTACCTAATAGTACTCCATTCTTATTTTTTAATCTTCTAGAATTACCTTTAGCTGGTATAACACATAAAACATTAGTCAATATGAATCCATTTCAAGGGTTCTTTAGCGTTTAACGATTCTTTTAAAGTAGAACCTACTACTTTATCTATTTCTAAAGATGCAATTTCTATATTTGGGACTCTAAACAATAAGTCATCTTCCCTGAGTATATGCCCCTTTTCTAAATTATTTTTAATATATATACCTCTTCGTTTTGCACGTCCATGTGCTGTATCTGGAATATGAGAACGTCTCCTATTCCCCATAGATACTTCTGTATTTCTTACTTTCGATACATATTCATTAGTTTCAGTATCTAAAAAAGCAAAAATATGTTCTGGACTTAATATTGAATTGTCTCTTGTTACAGGTTTTTCTATAACATTACTTCCCATTGCAGTAGATGCTATAACCATATCAAAACCAGGAGTATGGCAAGACAACCCTACTGGCACTTCAAACGCTTCTTGAATAGCTGGTATCATTTTCAAATCTGTTTTGTCAGTAGGTGCTGGATAGCCCATAGGGTTATGCATAATAATCAGATCTTGAAAACCTTCTGCTTCAAATGCTCTTATCGCAGCATCTATTTCTCCTGTATAAGCAGCACCAGTATCCATAAACACTGGTTTACCTTTTTTTGCTAAATGCCTTATAAGTGGTAAGTGTGTCATATCTACTGATGCTATTTTATATGCACACACACCTAAATCATCAAAAAAATCTGTATCTTCTTTATCATGTACTGTAGAAAAGAATAATATACCGGCTTCATCAGCTTTTTCTTTGAGTTCTTTAATTTGGTCAAGATTTAACTCAAGTCGTTTTAACAACTCATAATAGTTCTCTTCTACTTGACCATTAACTGTGCCATATTTATGTAGCATTGTTCTATCTAGCACAAAATCATCAGCTTGGAAAGCTTCAACTTTTACAGCATCTGCACCAGCATCTTTTGCCTTTTGAATAAAGCTTTTTGCTAATTCAATATTTTGTTCATGACAGACTCCAAGTTCTACAACAATAAAAGTTGGATGTCCTTTACCAATTAGTTTATTACCAATTTTAACAACTCTATGCATAAGTAATTCCTCTTAACACTATACTAAATCCTCATTTGATAAAACACTATCGTAAAACAAATTAATTTTTACTTTTCTTCCAACTATATATTCTGTCATCTCTGGTGAAAAGCCACCACCAGGTCTTTTATAGTCTATGTCATCTTTAGTGATAATTTCACCTTCTTTTATATCCCTTGCAAGTACGATACTTCTTCTGAACTCTCTTTTCTTTTCATCACTCTCAGTTGAAATAATTCTAAATGAACCTAAAGCTTCTGATATTCGTGTCGCATTTCTAACAATTTCTTGCATTTCATCTTTTGTAGCTGAAACTTTGTGATCCCAACCTTCCATATTTTTATCCAGTGTAAAATGTTTTTCTATTAAACATGCACCTAAAGCAACAGAGGCCAATGGAATTGTTGTACCTAATGTATGATCAGAAAAACCAACTGGATAATCAGGGTATATTTTCATTAATGTTGTAATATTATTTAGATTCACATCACTGTCTATTGGTGGATAAGTGGCAACACAATGTAAAATAACAATGTGATTATTTCCCGCCTTTTCTATAGTCTTTACAGCCTTATCAATTTCAAACAATTCACTTAAACCAGTTGAGATAACCATTGGTTTTCCTTTCTTAGCAAGATATTCTAAGAATGGGTAATTATTCAAGTCCATCGATGCCACCTTAATAAATGGTGTATCCATTTGCTTAACTAAAAAGTCAGCCTCTTTTTTACTAAAAGGGGTTGATGTACAATCAATACCAATTTCATCTGAGAACTTCTTCATCTCTAAGAGTTCAGACTCTGATATTGAGTATGCTTCTACTATTTCTTCTAATGAATAATCAGTTCTACTTCTATAATCATCCGCAATAAAGTAATTATCATCATATTTTTTTTTAGCAAATATAGAATCTTTACTCCAACTTTGAAACTTTACACAATCAGCACCAGCTTCTTTTGCTTCAATAATCAACTTTTTTGCTAACTCCATATTTCCATTATGGTTTGAACCTAATTCAGCAATGATATAAGGTTTAGTAAAATTTGAAATTTCTTTACTTTTAGTTAATTGTATGTTCATATCAGTTAATTTCCTTTAAGATTTCTATTTTCCCACCATAAAGGAAAAGTATTACTACTCGGACATAATCCTATAGTATTATTGGCATACTGTCTATAGAATGTTTCGGTTTCATTTGTAAAAACTGCTCTAGCATTTGATTTCAATAAATTTTTATAAAAATACCAATCAACTGCTACAAGTTGATCATCAAATTCAACTTTATCTAAAATATCAATTTTTAATGCAGTATTCGACAATCCAAAAATATTTTTGTCTTTTATAAAATCATATTCTACTATTGAATTATTTTCAATTCTATTTGAAATATACTTCTCAGAATAAACTTCCTTATCATTAAATAATGATAAATCATTAACAACAATATCATATTTATCTAATAAAGAAATGGACTTTTCTATTCTATTGTCACTAAAATAATCGTCACTATCACCAAAAATTAAAATATCATACTGCTCCTCTATAATATAGTTTATACCATGCTCTCTATTTTTAGCAGGAGAACTAGAGTATTCCAGTTCTATAATATTTAAGGAATCATACTTTCTTTTTATGTCTTTAAATTCTTTATATCCATCATTTACTACTATTAGATCATATTTTATATAAGTTTGTTTTAGCATTGAAGTAAAAAATTCATCTAGAAAATGTATATTCATAGGAAAAACTATTGTTAAAAAAGCTATCTTATTTTTCTTCAACTCTTCACACTTCCAGCGTTTATAAATCCACTTACTTCAATATACTCTTTTATAGTCGCATTACTGCCAACAAAACTCCCCGCTTGTACAACAACTCCACCATTAATAACTGCTGCAGTTGAAATATGACAATTATCTTCTATTGTTGTATCATGTTCTACTAATGCTTTTGTATTAATTATACAATTTTTACCAACTTTAGCACTTGTATTTATAAAAGCATGGTGCATCACTACCGTTCCTTTACCAATAACTGTGTGTTTTGAGACATACGCTAATGGTGAAACGATAACAGGTAGTTCATATCCTATTTTTAATAATAAATTAAATAAGCTCACTCTTTGCGTATACTTTCTCAGGTGCCCAATTGTTAAGATTGCATATTTATATTTTTCTATCAACACACTTAAATCATTATCACAACCTATAACTTTATACCCAAGAACATCCTGACCAACAAGTTCCTTTTTATCAATTATTCCAGCAATTTCATATTTATCTTCTAGCTCAATAACATCAATTACAGATCTGCAATGACCACCACCACCAATTAAAAGTATTTTTTCTTTCATAACCGTACACTACTTGTAATATTAACTACTCTTTCTTCAAGATACTTAGCATTGTTTAAACTTGTAGATTGACAATCTTTGAACATTTTTAATTCGTTCATTAACTTCCATATTGGTCGAGTCATCACACCATTTCGATTTGTATATTCTAAAAACTTATTTCGCTTTATGATATCTTTAACTATCACCGATTGAAGCCAATAATTCGATTTAGCATTTTCTGGTTCTTGTACAAAATCTATCTCTTTATTAGGATCAAAAAACTTTTTATATTCAGATGCTAATTCTCGTTTATCCTCTAAAAAATTCTCTACTTGTTCTAATTGAGCTACAAGTAAGGCAGCATTTAAATTAGGCATTCTATAATTATAGCCTATCTCATCATGTGTATATTCCCACTTATGTGGTACTTTTGCCGTAGTTGTTATATGTTTTGCACGCTGAGCTAACTTTTCATCGTCTGTTACAATAACACCACCACCACCAGAAGTGATGATTTTATTTCCATTAAAACTAAAAGTACCCAACTTACCAAAAGTTCCTGTATGCTGATTTTTATAATAACTCCCTAAACTTTCTGCTGCATCTTCTACTAATGTTATATTCCATGCATTACAAATATTTCGTATCTCATCAATTTTACATGGATGCCCAAAAGTATGCATAGGGACACATGCTCTTATTACTTTATCTGTAGTTTTGTTAATACATTGATTCTCTACTATTTCACAATTTTTTTCTAAAAAATCTTTCAACGCAAATGGAGAAAGCCCCATAGTATCTAAATCAACATCAACAAAAACAGGTCTTGCCCCAATATAATCAATAGCGTTACAGGTAGCAATAAAAGTAAGCGGTTGCGTTATTACCTCATCACCTCTTATCACGTCTGATAAAATAAGTGACACATGTAATGCTGAAGTGCCATTCACAGTTGCAATGGCATATTTACTACCAGTTTTTTGAGCAAATATCTTTTCAAACTTATCTACATATGTTCCCACACTTGAAACAAAAGTAGAGTCGATACAATCATTTAAATATTTTTTTTCATTTCCTATAAACCTAGGTTCATGAAGAGGAATAAACTCTTTTGTATTAAAAGTTTTTTGTATAAAATCAACAATATCTTGCACTACATTTTCCCATCTAAGTATTTACCCATTTCCTTATGCCCAAACTCAGGTATCATTATAAAAAACTGTTCGATAATACTTTCTTTAGTCCAAGAAAGATTATCTTTGAATTTTATTATTGTTCTTTCAAAATTATTTAATTTTTTCTCGTCATATAATGCTTTATTTTTAATCACACACAAATTTTCAAATCTTGTCATATCTAAAGTTTCACTATCTGTAAAAAACTCTTCAAAATCTTTTTCACCTGTTGTATCACTGGAAGTGAATAGACATGGCCATTTTCCTTTTTCCGGTAAAGTTTTAGCTAACTCCCTTGCTTCATCTTCATCTTTACATAAATATGGTTCATAACTTAAATCTTCTAGATATTTCATCGCAATATCAGCAAAAGATATTAAATGCAAATCCTCACTTAATCTTGGAAAGAATATATCTCTATTCTCTCCAAATATACATGACATCAAGCAAAGTTCACCACTCTCTTGGGGTGTTACAAAATATCTTTTAATATCATTTGGCGCAACAATAGGTTGCTTTTTTTGAATCCTTTGATTAAATCCATAAAGTAAACTACCGTCACTAAATGCAACATTTGCGAACCTAGCCATAGACACATCAATTTGCTTAGACTTTCTCATAACAAACATTTCCATAATTCTTTTACTAGCCCCCATCATATTAACTGGATTTGCCGCTTTATCAGTACTTACACAAAAATACTTTTTGGTTTGATTATCTATGGATTGTTGAAGTGTTTTATCTGTATTAAATACATTCACATCAAGCATTCTCATTAAAGTAAATGGATCTTTTTCACTTCTTACATGTTTTAATGCTGAAAGGTTTAATACATAATCGTATTTTCCATCCTGCTTAATAAAGGCATCGTATTCAACACTTCCAATATCAAGAGCAAAAGTTTGAAAATCCCCATCAATATATCCAATACTACTTCGTATATCACGTACTAGCTCAACCATATTATTCTCACTGATGTCTACAACATGAAGTTTTTTAGGATTTCTTTTAAATATCTCTTTTGTAACTGCTTGACCTATAGAACCAGCTCCACCAAGTACAAGGAAGGATGAAAAAGAAATAATTTTTTCTAAATCTTTATTGGATGTAGCTATATCATCCACTAATAATTCTTTACTACGTCCAATTAGATTTAAAATATTATTCACTTAGTTTCTCTTTTAATATTTTCTTTCCATTTTCAACTCCAGGCTGATCATAAGCATTTATATACATAAACTTTGCACAAAGAGATGTTAAAAGTTCATACTCATATAATAAACCTGCAATTGATTTTTCACAAACTCCATCAATAGTAATAACATCACAAGGGATATCATTTAGACTGTTTATTGACTCTATAGTAGCATCGGCTTGTTTGTTTATGAGTGAAGAAAATTCTATTCCATCTATATAATCTAAATCCTCTAGTCCTTCTAGCTTAATGGATGGTATCTTTAAATTACTATCAAAATCATCTACCTTAATTACTGTCACAGTTTTATCTCTTTTTCCTTCGACTATCAATTGTAAAAAAGAATGCTGATCAATTGGGCCAATAATACCAATAGGGGTTAAACCTTGTCTTGTGCTATTAATATCTATCTTACCTAGACTTTCACCCCATAATTGAATATACCACTTATTAAAACCTTCTAGCCTTGAAGAATAAGAAAAAACAACATTTATATTAAAACTATTCTTATACTCAGTAAAAAACCTTGCTTTTTTCATCAATCTATTATAGGCTTCATTTTTGTTAAAAAAAGAATCATATATATCTCGAGCTCCATTTAATAACTCATCTATATCTATTCCTACAATTGCTAAGGGTAATAAACCGACTGCACTAAAAACAGAAAACCTACCACCTACATTTTTTGGTATATCAAAAGTTTTTATCTTATTTTTTTTTGCATAAACATTTAATTTTGAATCA
>JADGEA010000207.1 GCA_016744615.1 Flavobacteriaceae bacterium | reverse complement strand
CAACAAGAACAAGACAAAATATAATAAAGACACCCTCTGATATAAATGATGGACAACTAAATATAATGTTCAACTAAAAAAACGGGGGATGGCTAAGTATAGATTAGGAATTTCTGGAGACCATAATTTAGGAGTATTTATAATTACTGGTTGTACAATACTTACAGATGAATTAGATTTAATAACAATTTTATCAGAAGTAAATGTTTCTTTAATTCCATCATTACTATTAAATACTACGGCAATTTTCACTTTCTTTTCTTGATCTGAGTCATTTTGCAAATGAATTTTCACGAAGCCTTTTGCTGAAGATATAGACACTTCATCAAAGTGAATTAATACTCCACCACTATTAGGTATATCGGCATGTACAGCATCGGTAATATATAAGTCATTAGTAGTAATTAAATAAGCATTTCTATAAATACCTCCATAATAGTTAAAGTCAAGATCTTTCAATTCTTTACCAGGAGGAATCGATGAATTATTTCTATTATCTACCTTTACAAGTATTTCATTTACTTTATCTTTTTTTATATAATTGGTAATATCAACCGTAAAAGGTAAATATCCGCCTTTATGATTTGAAATTAAATTACCGTTACACCAAACATCAGCTTCCTGCATTATTCCTTCGAAGTATATAAAATGCTTTTTTGGGTTTTTATCTTCTTCAATATTGAATGATTTTTTATACCATGATATGCCTTTCCATTGATTATTTACTAATAGAGGTTCAATATTAGCTGTATGTGGTAATGCAACCGAAATCCATTTTGTAGAAACTGTATCTCCTTTTTGAAATAACCAGTCTTTCCCAAAATTGGTTTTTTACGATGAACAATTACTCCTTCTTTTTTACAGTTTGTAAATGATAAAAATGCAATCAATACGAAGTATAGGATAACATTATTAATTCTCATTTTTTACTCGTTTAGTGATGCATTATAAAAATTCATTCCCAAAATCAGCTCCATAAAAAAAATTAGGTGTCTCTCCTATTGGATTTTTAGCTTCAGGATTAGTTGTCACAATTTTTGAATCATTCAGTGAACAAAAAATATAAGCTTCGTTGCCTCCTAAAAGTTGTGTTTACTAATTGAATTTAAGACTCAAAAAGCAACTGTTTTGCTAAACTATATTTAATTCATTAAACTACCAACTAATACCTACCTGCTATTTTAATTAAAAAGAAGTTTTGCCCGGTAGAAAAACCCCTTGTTTAAATAAAACAACTCAGAAATTAATTACTCAATTACTATTCTTTTGGTACTGGTTCCAAGATCGGATTTTATCTTCACTAAATAAATAGATGCTTTTAAAGTAGATATATCAAAAGATCTATAGCTGTTAAAGTCTCCTCTAAAACTTTTCACTTTTCTGCCAAGCATATCGAAAATATCTATACTTGTTGCGGATTTATTTAATATAAAATTATCTTGAGCAGGATTTGGGTATAAAAGCAAACCGTTTTCAACTTCAACAATTTCATCTACAGGCAATGGATCTTGTAATAATACCGTTGAGTATAAACGATATTCTCCGGGCTGTAAAGAAATTGGTGCAGTAGTACTTGTAACATTCATTTCGCTACCGGTATAGTATTCGTACCAAGTTCCTGTTTTAGTAAACTGTGGGTTTATGGATTTTGTGGTTACATCAAAATTTCCAATCACAACAACATCCATTGAACTATGACGCAATACAATACCTTTAACCAAAGTATTTACATTCAATGTGAAATCAGTAGTTTGAAATGCTGGCTGTTCCTTTTTAAAAGCAGCTAAAGTTGCCCATATATCATATATTTTTCTTCTGTTAGTATCATCAAAATATTCCCAATGGATTGGTTTTCTTCCTAATCTTCCTCCTTCATCAATACTAATATCATATCCTAATTCTCCAAACTGCCAGATCATTTTTGGTCCGGGAATGGTAAAAAAGAAATTACCTGCTAATTCCTGACGGGATAAAGCTGTATTCAAATTCTTTACATTATAACCTCCACTACTATTACCATATTCTAAATTTTTAAACATTAGCCGTTCTTCATCATGGCTTTCCATATAACCCATTACATGAGCATCTGACCAACCCCTTTTTTGATATGACATCCATGAAATATCTGTATCAGAGTTCCAGCCCATAGTGTTTTGGTTATAGTTATTATTCATATTTCCCCAAAGTAACATTCCGTAAGCGGATAGTACTTTTTCTTCATCATTATCTGCTAAGTGCTCTAAAATGGTATAGGCATTAGAATTAACCGACCATAAATGATCTGCATAATCTTTTAAAATTGCTACACGGGAAGCGTCATAATGCCCCCATTCAGCAACATTTCCTAAAGTGTTCTTTTGTGTAAATCCTTTGGATAAGTCAAAACGGAAACCGTCAATTCTAAATTCTTCCAACCAATATTTTAATGTTTGTTTTACATAATTTTTAGTGTGTTCACTTTCGTGATTAAAATCATAGCCAACATTATAATCGTGCTTAGCAATAGGGTTTAACCAAGGATTATCAGAAGATGGTCTTGAGTTAGCCGAATCCCAATACATTTGAGCCAAGGGACTCTGACTAAAGGCATGGTTATAAACCACATCAATAATTACAGCTATATCTCGCTTATGACATTCATCTACAAACTTTTTAAGATCATTTTTAGTTCCGTAGGCTTTATCCAAAGCACCATGGAATGCCGGATTATAACCCCAGCTATCATTTCCTTCAAATTCATTAACAGGCATCAATTCTATAGCATTAATTCCCAAATCTTGTAAATAATCAAGATGTGTCATTGCCCTCTTTAAATCACCAATATCATTGGTGTTTACTACATCAAAATCTCTTAAAAGCAATTCGTAAATAATTAAATTGTTTTGATCAGGAGGGGTGAAACTATTTGCTATCCAATTAAAACTTGCTTCATTTATCTTAAAAACCGAAACATTTCCTGTAGTGAAATCTGTTGGATATGCCTTTAAATTTGGGTATGTTTCAGAAGGAATATATTTATCATTATTTGGATCTAATATTTTAGTAGCATAAGGATCGGCAATTTTAATATCATAATCAACCAAATACTGATATGCATATTCAGTATTAACATCTAGTCCTGAAATGGTAACCCAAAATTTATCACCATCTTTTTTCATTTGATAATTTTCAGTTAAATCAAAATCATTGAATTCACCTAAAACAAAAACATCTGTTTTGTTTGGTGCAGTTAGTACAAAAGTTACTGTCCCATTTCCATTGTTATTAAATCCATCAACAACTCCAGAAGGAATAGTTGCATTTTGTGTAGTAGTTTTTACATAAACTGTTTTTTTATCACTTGCTGTTTCTGCACCTTTATCAGCATCAACCTTTATAACATGACTTCCTGTTGAAGTAAATGTATAAGCAAAAGAAATACTTGTTGCACCAAAATCTGCTTTTTGTGTAACGTTGTCAACAAATAATTCTAAATCAGCAGAGACAGAAGATTCTGCGGTTAAAGTAATATGATCATTCAAATTGTAAACCTCATTATTTTTAGAAGGATTGGTCAAAACTACATTTAAACCTGCTTCATAGAGATCTATAAAAATATCTGGGCTGGTTTGTTTTGATGCATCTGATGATCGAAAAACAAAATTAAGTTCTGTAATTGTTTTATTAGTGGCAACACCATAATAAGTAAAAACATCAGGTGTTATTATCAATTCATAGGTTGTATTGTTAATTTTAGTCAGTTTTGGATTCACAGAATTTTGCGCCCAGTTACCTATAACATTTGACCATCTTGTGCCGTCAACCGTAACACCCGTATGTGCATAAATATCACCTGTATAACCATCTAATCCAGTACCTGTAGTAGTTAGTGTTACTGTAATTTGATCATTTGCAGTAGGAACTGCTGGTGTGGTTGTTACCTGAGAAGCAACTAAAAAGGGTAAGAAAAGTAAGAAAGAAAGTAGTTTTTGTTTCATAATCATAAAATTATTAAATATACTTATTTGTTTTTACACACCCCTAACCCCTCTCGAGAGGGGAAAATTAATGTTAAAAAAAGGCTGTTTTGCAACAGCCTTTTTTTATTCACAAAAATTATTATCTCACTACTGAAACAGTTCCCTTATTAAAATCAACTGTGATCGTATAAGTGTCAGCTTCCGCAACATTTAAATTCTGTTCTTCATTTTGTTCTAAAACTCCTGAAGCGACTTTACTTTCACCCCAGTCATTTCCCCAATCACCAGCAACAGGAACAAATTTAAATTCATCACCTGCTGATAGAGCCTGATCAATTTCAAAAACTCCTGTAGAAGTTTCCGTAAATTGAGGATTACCAGCATCATTGCTCCATCCGTTAAATCCGCCTACCAAATATAAACTTGCAGGAACATCACTTACACTTGAAACGGTAAAAGATAAAGTATTGAAATTAACAGCAACCACATATTTACCGGCTGCATAACCACTTAAATTCACTTCTCCTTCCTGGATAATTCTACCTAGATCATCAGCATCTGCACCCCAATCACCATCCCAACCAGTGTTTGTTGGTAAGAATTTGAATTCAGCTCCGTCAGGTAAATCTACCAAAATCGAATATACACCTAGACTTGCTTCTCCCATAGGAAAAGATGTTCCGGGATCCCATCCTGTAAGTGAACCTACCATAAATAAATTATCAATAGCAGCCAACTTATATGTCAATGTGTTGTAATCAACAGTTATTAAGTATTTTCCAGCAGGGTTACCACTAATATTTTGCTCACCATCCTGAATGATACTACCTAAATTATCTGGATCTTCACCCCAGTCTCCATCCCAACCTGTATTGGTTGGTAAGAATTTAAACTCAGCTCCATCTTGAAGATCAGCAACAACAGTAAATACATTTTCAGCACTTTTGAAAAATGGAAGAGCTGCTTCCGGTGTCCATTGAGGATCAGTAATATTACCTACTAAATATAATTCTTCAGGTGCAAGTAACTCTTCAATTTCAAAAGTAAAAGTATTCAGATCAACAGTAATTGTGTATTTTCCTGCTGAATATCCGCTAAGATTTGCTTCTCCTTCGTCGATCAAGAATCCAGGATTATCAGGATCTTCACCTATATCACCTTCCCAACCAGTATTTGTTGGTAAGAATTTAAATTCATCATCATCAACAAGGTCTAAAGTGATTTCAAATTTATTGAAATCCAATTTTGTCATTGGTAAAGCATCTTCAGGAGACCATTGTGGATCTGTAATTGAGCCTACCAGAAACAACTCTGTATATTCCACAGTATATGGTGTAAATACAACTGCAATTGTTTGCGTTGTTTCCGTACTATTTAGCACTCTAATATCCATACTAGTTGCTTCATCAGGATTGATACCCATGCTATCTAAAAAGAAAGTATTCAACTCTTCAACGGTCATACTAAAATTAGCACCATCTGAAGTACCCATTAAAGTTGGATTTGCAAAATCAGTTCCTGTTTCGGCAATTTCAACATTATATGTTGAACCTACACTTCCTTCCAGTACACTCCAAGAAATAAACAAGGCAGTATTTGTTAGATTTGTATCATCTAAGACTACAACCGAACCACTTGTTGGAGTAATTATTTGGAATGACTCTACAGCAGGTAATATCTCGAAATTCTCATTAGGATCACAAGAGGTCAAACCCATTGTGATGATAAAAAGAACAAATATTTTATATATATTTTTCATAATGTTATTTTAATTAATTTTTAACTAATGAATAAGTATAGTCTCTTGGATTACTTAAGTCTAAAGTTACTGTATAGTTACCTGCTGAAGGGACTTTGATATCATCTCCTCCTTCTTCTAAAGAGCCATCAGCTCCGGTATCACCATAATTAAGTGACCAATCATCATTTGCTCTAAATTTAATATGATCTGCCGATAACTCTAAAGTAATTTTCAAAGTTTGTGTATCAACGTCATAGGTCATATCCTGGTCACTATCCCATCCGTCAGGAGTAGCAGAACCAATTAATCCCCAATTTGTTAATTCAGTGGAATAAGCCATAGGTTTTTTCTGTAAAAAACCATCAATACCTGTATCACTTGGATTAACTTTTACCAGGTAATAACCATCAGCATCTATTTTACAATTTACCTCGTCATTTTCGATAAGTGTTCCAATTCCTTTTCCATCAGAGGTCGCTTCATATGAACCATCATCACCCCAATCTATATTCCCCCAAAAAAATCCGCCTGTTTGATCAGGTGCTAGAAATTTAAATCCTTCATCACCTTTTGTGGTAAGCCAAACATAACCTATATAATCTGTTTGACCAAAAGCAGATGCAGCCAATAGTGGTGCAGTTGCAGGGTCCCAGCCCTGATGATTTCCAGGAACGGATATTGTTGGTAAATCTGTGGTAAAAGGTGTAATATAAACTGTAATCATTCCTGTTGTTTGAGGTGTACTTCCCAAAGATCCAACAGTTGCAATTATTCTAATATCAATTCCTCCTTCAACAAAAGGTGCTAAACCTGTATTAACTGCCGCACCATTCAATTCACTTATATTCCATGAATAAGCTGCATTTGAAGTTGATCCAGCGACATAAGCATCAGCAAAATCAGTACCTTCCTTTGCAAACTCTATGTTATATGTAATTCCTGTTGGAATTCCATAATCAGCAGGATTCCATGTAAGTGTTAATGCTGTATTTGTTTGTTCTTCTTCGGGATTTAAAATTTGACTAAATCCTGTTTCGGGAGCCGTTATTTCACCGCTACCTTTAGCAGAGATTGTTAATAGTTCCATATCTTCATTATCACAAGAAGAAACGGTGATGATGAATAATGATAGAAACAATAATTTAAATATTTTCTTCATTTTAATTTGTTTTAAAATTAGTAACCAGGATTTTGGGTTAAATTAGGATTTGCTGACATATTGTTTGCCGG
>JADGEA010000437.1 GCA_016744615.1 Flavobacteriaceae bacterium | reverse complement strand
ATGATTGTAAATAGAGCTATAAGCTTAAATGTTTTAGTACTTTGATATTTTATTTCACTCATAGAAAATGTTTTTTGAGAAAGGCGCTCCGGAATATTTGAATCTTTTCTAGCATATCTAATAACACTTCCTGATTCTAAGAAAAGTGAAGCTTTAAATATACCATGAACAATTAAGTGATAAATAGCAAGACTAAACGCACCTAAACCAACCTCCATCATCATATATCCCATTTGACCAACTGTTGAGTAACCTAACGAGCGCTTTATATCTGAAACGACTAACATCAGCATTGATGCAAATATTGCAGTAAAGAGTCCTACAGCAAAAGCGATATTAAGTACTGCCGGTGTAAGGATAAGAAGATATGCCATTTTGTTAAGTAAGATACCACCTACATTTACAACACCTGCATGCATTAAACCTGAAACTGGAGTAGGAGCTTCAGATGTATAAGGTAGCCATATATGAAATGGTACAATAGCAGACTTCATCATCGCTGCAAGTAAATATAGTAAGCCTACTGCAAAAATCATTGGGTCATTTATAGGGTTTTCAGACATAACTAGCCACTCTTCTTTAAGAACTGCTAGATCAAAACTACCAAAAGTTTGATAAGTCAAAATAACAGCTAGTAAGAACACAAAGTCTGCACTTTTATGGATGTACATTGTCCATCTAGCATTCTTAACAGCTGTTTTAGAACCTACATTGAATGATACCAACAGATATAGTCCAACACTCATTAGTTGCCATGCTAAAGCAAGTACTATAAGATTATTACTCATCACGAGTAAATAAATTGATGCAAAGATAAAGTTTAAAAGAATGAAGAATCTTTTATACCCTGCTTCATCCCACATATACTTTGTAGCATATTTACGAATCACTAATCCAAGTATCGCTACATAAGGTACTAATATTGCTGAAAGCTCATTATAAATAAGTAGTCCATCAAAACCAGTGATTGGTTTATCGTTACTAATGACATAATAAGATCCAGAGAGTGCAAGAAGTGCTATCATACTAGAAAGTAGGATACTTATCCTTGGCATTTGTTCTTTATCCTTAATAAACCCAAGTATTATTGCAATTGCGATTGGGATAAACGGGATAAGTAATATTATTTTTTCCACTAAAACTCCTCTAATTCATTAAAACTTACTATCAAGTAGTTATTATACAGTGAAATATTATCAAAATTATCTTCTAAGACCTTTGTTCTTAATGTTTATTATAAAAGCAAAGTTTTACCCAAGATTTAAATCAAATAGTCCAAATTGTGTAATTTTAGAGTTCAATGTTACCACTTTGCAAATATAAGTTGGTGTAAATTTATTGAATACATTTATTCTTTAGTTTAAGTGATACAAATATACTCATATTTAAGCTTGATTTATTTGTTATTTTTGACATTATTTGTCTTCTAAAAATATATAGTCACAAGGGGCTTTATAATAGATTTTTATATCTAAAGTTTATTTATAAATGTTTCAAATTGTATCAAAAAAATAGCATATTTATACAAGTAATCATAAATAATTGTTTATGATAAATAAGTGTCAAAATCAGATCTATATTTAAAAATTAATATAAATACAAGAAAAAAATAAGATATTAAAATCTAACATAAAATGTAAAAAATATTGTTACTCTGAGTAACAATATTTACTCTAAAATAGTCAAATATTCAAGTAAATAAATATATTTTCTATTCATAAAAGAAAAGAATATCACATACAAGAGTTAGTATATATG
>JADGEA010000436.1 GCA_016744615.1 Flavobacteriaceae bacterium | reverse complement strand
GAAAAATGAAATTAAGTGAAAAAATAAAAAGGTGCTAAGTACTATATTGAAAGATTTTACCAATTTAAAATCGCCCAAAGCGCCATACACCAACCGTTGTGCAACATTTTGACAAGCCATCGCCAATATTCAACAATTCAGCATTTAAAAATTTTCAGACCTCTAAAAAAGTTGGAGTTTTGAACATAATAACCAACCGAATAGGTCTTTAAATAAAAACTAATGAAATTAAAAATACTTGGAATAATCGGTCTTGTTTTACTGATTATAAATCAATTTATGATTACGAAAGGCGACGAGTTCGTACAGAACCAACAAATAGACTTTGCACACTGGGCTTTGTTGTTTGGAGCTTTATTTACAATCTCATTTACCTATATTTTTCCGAAGAATGTTTTTAATACAATTGCGACTGTTCTGACAATTATAGGAATCATTGCTCACATCGGAATGGCGACAATCGATTTCGCAATATGGAGTTTTGGAGATGACTATACAGGTATGACCGAATTTATTCTTCAGCTAAAAGACAAACCCTCGATTTGGCTACCTTTTATGACAGTTGGACCATCGTTTTTATTTATAGGTTTATCAATTCACGGTTGGAGATTTATTCGTACTCATCCCATAGGTTCCATATTGACAATTGGCGGTGCCACTATGATTGGTCTTTCTGCATTTTTATTTTCAAATAAATTATTCACCGTTTTGGCTTATACGATTTTTTCAATCGGATTAGCTCTTCTCGCCTATCGAAAGGACAAAAAAATGGCTGAAATAAAAACTGAAAAACATCCGATTTAAAATAATCATAATGGCGGACTTTTTACTCGGACGGAAAAAAATAATTAGGGACGGATTCGGTGTTTATTTTTAAAATTAAGGCGTTAGCCCTAGAATTTTTGACTTTTGAATTAATTTTATCGGAATTGACAAACGGAATAAAAATCAAGTTGAACGGAGAAAAACGTTGCACAACAAAGTGTAAAATTAATAATTTGGTCTGTGTAAAACTCAAAGTTTCGGTATATTTACAACGGATTTCCCTATCGGAAAATCCTCGCGTACTTTACCATTACTAATCTTACACAAACCGTTGGCATTAATAAAAAAAATAACCGAATGAGTATAGAAAACGCATATAATATTTGGGCAAATCAATATGATACAAATGAAAATCGGACAAGGGATTTAGATAAGAAATCAACAATTGAAACTTTAGATAAATATGAATTTGAAAATGTATTAGAATTAGGTTGCGGAACAGGAAAGAATACAAATTGGTTATTGAAAAAAGCAAATCAAATAATTGGATTGGATTTTTCACAAGAAATGCTGAATAAAGCGAAAGCAAAAGTATCTGACAAAAGAGTAATATTTAAAAAAGCCGATTTGACTGAAATTTGGGAAACGGAAAACAATTTTGCGGATTTAATAACTTGCAGTTTAACTCTTGAACATATAAAAAACTTAAATCATATTTTTAATCAAGCAAATCTGAAATTAAGAAAAAACGGTTTATTTTTCATAAGCGAATTACATCCATTTAAGCAATATTCAGGAAGTAAAGCCAAATATGAAACTGAAAACGGAACAAAAGAATTAGAAGTTTATATTCACCACATTTCGGAATATATTGATGATGCAAAAAATAACGGTTTGGAATTAGTGGAAATGAAAGAATGGTTTGATGAAAATGCAAAAATCGGACTACCACGATTGGTTTCCTTTGTGTTTAAAAAATAAATACTAATGCCAA
>JADGEA010000435.1 GCA_016744615.1 Flavobacteriaceae bacterium | reverse complement strand
AAATAGAAATTACGCAAAAAATTAAAACGGTGCTCAATACCAAATTTAAAGATTTTACCAATTTATAATCGCCCAACACACCATACATCAACCGTTGGGTGTCAGTGAAAAACAACGTATTATAATATAAAAATTAATAAAAAGATGAAAACCAAAATTTTACTATTCATTATCATTTCAATGAATTTGAATTCAGATCTATACTCTCAAAAGTATAGAACTATGGAACAATTTCAGGAATATTTTATACAAAACATAAATAAACTAGACCCTATTGAAGGATTATGGGTCTATAACAGTTCCACTCAATTAGAATCAATTTATCAAGCAAATGAACCAGAAACAGTTGCAATAATAAGAGAAGGACTATTTTTTAAGCAATATACTCTTGTGAATGGATATTATGAGCCAGTAGATGGTTATAGACAGTTTAGAGTATTCAGAGGTAAATATCAATATAATAGATTTTATCCTGGTTATAAAAAAGTTTATGGAAAAGAATTTAACCTATATTCTAATAAAAAGAAATTTTCATTTAAAATGACTGCTGTTGGTATTATGCGTCATAATATGAAAAAAATGGGTGGAAACCCTAATAAAATAAATAATGCTTATTACTCATATTCATACACAAAGATTTTTCCTTTAGATGATGACATAACTAAAGTAAAACGCAATGTTGAAAAAGAAATTGTACCGCTGACATTAACTGGAACAGGTTTTGCAATTTCAACAAATGGATATATTGTAACAAATCATCATGTAATTGAAGATGCTAAAAAAATAGACGTTAAATTTAATAATGACTCATATGAAGCTGAAATTATTATGGATGATTCTAGAAATGATTTGGCAATAATAAAAATAGTAGATAAAAGATTTAATACATTCGGAAAGCTACCTTATACTCTTAAAAAAAGTTTATCTGATGTTGGAGAAAATATCTTTGTTCTAGGATACCCACTAACAAATTCAATGGGTGATGAAATTAAATTGACAAATGGTATTATAAGTTCTAAAACAGGTTTTAAAGGAGATATCTCTTCATATCAAATCTCTGCTCCTATACAACCAGGTAATAGTGGAGGACCCCTTTTTGACAAAAATGGAAATATAATTGGGGTCGTTAATGCTAAGCACAATCAAGCCGATAACGCAGGATATGCAATTAAAGTTTCATATTTGATGAGTTTAATTGAGTTACTAGACACGCCAATTAAAATCCCAACTACGAATACTATATCTTCAAAAAACCTACCAAATAAAGTTAAAATTCTTAGCAACTATGTTTTTTCAATTGTTGTTAATAATTTTTCTGAAAATAGAACAACTTCTTATAATAATAGCTATGAAAATAGTTCTAATAATTCTCTCGATGCAATGGATTTTGTAAAAAAAGGGAAAAATAATCTAAGCTATAAGAATTATACAGATGCATACTTAAATTTTTCAAAAGCTATCTCTAAAGATCCAAATAATGTAGAAGCATATTTTATTAGAGGTTATCTCTATCTATTTGAAAAACATAATTTTGATCTTGCTATTTCAGATTTAACAAAATGCATTCAACTAAAACCAGAATATTCTGAAGCATATCTTTATAGAGGGTTAGCTTATCAAAGAAAAGAGGAAAAAGTAAAAGCTATCAAAGATTTTACTAAATGTCATAGCTGTCCGAAGAAATAATATACAAATAAAAGCTCAATAATCACGAACTTTGTAGTGCAAACCAACAAAAGAACGAATTATGAGCTTAGTATCAT
>JADGEA010000206.1 GCA_016744615.1 Flavobacteriaceae bacterium | reverse complement strand
ATTTAACAGAAGAAATCATCGTGGATCAATTTTAGATAAAATTATTCTTAGATGTACCGAACATCAACCAATAACATATGCAGCAATCAAATTAAATGCGACCTAAATGGGTAACCCTATTTTTAAATTAAATCATTCTGGAATTGTATTTAGAATGCCTTTTACAATTGATTTATCGGGAGAAATAGCGAATCCGTATATGAATAAAGTTGAGATTGAATTAAAACAAGGCATTGATGAATATTTCGAAAGAATGACTATTGACCCGTATACCGAGCTTTGTAGTCCTAGCTTCACAACTAGCAACATTGTAGCTTACTAATGGTTCAAGGCGTACCCTTGCCGATAAGGGATTTTCACCCTCTAGATTAATTATTTACCTTGCAGTAAACAAAAGATAACCATGCTGGGCACACAATTGCTAAGGTACATATTTGCTCGTACCTCGCAAAGATGTATTTTAGCAATGCCGTTAAACTGTCTAAAAAATATGCTCAAAGAAGGAAGTATTTGGGTAGGAGTCTTTGAGAATTTTCAAATATGCAATTCTTAGAGCCTTTGTTTTAGTTATTAGACAAACTGCCGTTACCAAACAATAGAAATATTTTTATAAGGTACCTCTGCGTTCCTGTTCTGCTTCAATCGACTCAAATAATGCTTTAAAATTACCTTTGCCAAAATATTGGGCTCCTTTGCGTTGGATAATTTCAAAGAATAAAGGGGTCACATTAAAAATATGGGGAGTAATTCTTTAACTAAAAATAGCTGATTCAAGTTTCTCAATAAAACCTTTTTTTAATAATGGCTCTAACGCCATTGTTTAGTGGCATTATTGAAATAGAATAACTCAAAAAAAATGAGTTATTTCCAGTTCAACAAGCCCATCATTACCACCATTATTTGAAATAATATTTCTTCTCCCCACAAAATTAACGCGACCCGAATAAAGTGGGTCTGTTGGTCAACGGTTTTGTAAATATTTGTAATAAGTAACCCTCTTCATCACGATCGACCATGATGCCATGTTCTTTTAAATCACCTTTTGGATTTTTAAATATAGTATGTTTTTTAGGCGGTATCTTACCTAAGGTATGGTATCGTGGCATAATAAATAAATTTAGTTAATAAAAAAACAGGCACTATTTGTAATTAAACAAACAATTATTCTGGATCTCTTTTTATAAAGAATTTAAAAAGTGATAATAATTCGGTAAAAAAAGAAGTATCTTATACTTGTGCTATGGTCTATCACAAATAGAACGATTATTTTTTTAAGAATTTTTGAGAGTAAAATTTAAAGAGGAAGATCTAGCGAACTTCAAGTATTTTCTTTATTTGAGGAGCATATTTTTTAATGATTGCTTCCACACCATTTTTTAAGGTCATTTGATTGGCAGAACAGTCAATGCAAGCCCCTTCAAATTGTATTTTTACAATATTATTATTTACAGAAATCAAAGATATGTTTCCACCATCAGTTATCAAATAAGGGCGAATTTCTTCCAGTGCTTTTTCTATGTTTTTTAATAATTCTGTGTCTGTCATTATTATTAGTTATAAGTAAGGCTGTTTCAAAAGTTAACTTTTGAAACAGCCTCTTAAATTTATGAGGTGCTACAACCAGATAATTCTGTAATTCTTACAATTTCTGTTGGTGGTAAATCTTCGTTTCTTTTTACAAGTTGTGTTAGCATATTTTTAGTAACACTTCTAAAAGCTTCTTCTAAAGGAGAATCTTCCTGTAATGCAACCGGATGTCCTATATCTCCTGATTCTCTTATACTTTGTACAAGAGGAATTTCGCCTAAAAATGCTGTTTCTATATTTTCTGCCAAGATTTTAGCTCCATCTTTACCAAAAATATAATACTTATTATCAGGCAATTCTTCAGGAGTAAAATAACTCATGTTTTCAATAATTCCTAAAACAGGTACATTGATATTATCTTGTTTAAACATGGCTACACCTCTTTTTGCATCAGCTAAAGCAATATTTTGTGGTGTACTCACAATTACTGCCCCCGTTACCGGAATTGCCTGAACAATTGTTAAATGGATATCTCCAGTTCCCGGAGGTAGATCAATCAACATAAAATCTAATTCTCCCCAATCTGCATCAAACAACATTTGATTCAATGCTTTTGTTGCCATGGCACCTCTCCATATCACTGCCTGATTAGGATCAGTAAAAAAACCTAAACTAAGCATTTTTACACCGTAATTTTCAACAGGAAGCATTTTTGATTTTCCATCAACATTGGTTGCCAAAGGTTTTTCTTTAGCTACATCAAACATTATTGGCATAGAGGGACCATAAACATCTGCATCTAAAATACCAACCTTAAATCCCATTTTTGATAAACTAACAGCAATATTAGCGGTTATCGTAGATTTTCCTACGCCACCTTTACCAGAGGCTATTGCAATAATGTTTTTTATACCCGGTATGGAGTTATCAGGAGCAATTGTTTTAGGTTGCATAATTGGATTTGCTTTTACATTGACTTTTACATCAATTTTTTGGTTCACTTCATCATGAATAACCTTCATGATTTCTACTTCCATTTTTTTCTTTGCCTGTAAAGTTGGATTGCCAATTGTTACATCTACAATTACTTCATTGCCAAAAACTACCACATTGGTAACTGATTTACTTTCTATTAAATTCTTTCCTTCGCCCGGAGCTGAAATTTTTTCTAAAGCACCGTAAATATCTTGTTTTTTAAAGCTCATTGTTTATCTTAATTATAATCATTCTAAACAACAAAGATACTAACTTAATTTAAAGTAGAAAGGATATTTAAAGTGAGGATAGTTACAATACTAAAATTAATTTGTGACTTGTATGTATTCAGTGGGTTTTTGGATGAAAATTTACTTTTAAAACAGTAAACAATCTCTATTAACAGCTATTCATAACCTTACTTATTAGCTTTTTTAGTTCTCAATAAAATAAGACCGTTGCAATATTCAATAAAACATACTTTAAAACCTTTTTAGTTTCAAATCACTTCCTTATTAAAAATTTAAAGTCCTCACAAAAAATAGTTTGCTGAGGATTTAGATTTTCTCTAGTGTCGTGCTTTTTTGTTAAAAGAGGTTTTGCAACGGTCTTAAAATATTTTCTGGTTTGATAATAAAAGGATAAAGAAATGAATTCTTCGCTTTTTAAGCGAATTAAATTTGAAAAGTCTATTGAATCGTTAAAGGTTCAGTTACTTCCCAGTTTGCTTTAGCAAGAATAATGTTTTTAAAATAGTATACTTCTTCTGGTTGTTGTTTTAATAAATAGTTACCCGTATCCCATTTTTTATTTTTATTGGTATCGTAAATAATTCGGATCTTATATAGTGAAGGAGGTAAATTTTTATATTTATATTCTTCGTATTTCTCCGAATATTTTTGCATAACAACCTCCCCGCGATCATTGATTAGGTCAATTAAGATAGGGTAACTTTTGATGTTGTTTAGGGTAAGATAGATAGCACTATAATCTGTTGATTTTCTGGTTGCAAAGTTTATTTGTATGGTATCGTTTTCCACACCAAAAAAATCACTTATGGCACCTGGTAATAATTCTAAATTATATTTATTTGACTCTTCCTTTTTAAAATTTACTACCAGTTCATCTTTATTTTTAGAAATCAGTAAATTTAGTTTTACTTTTAAGGAGTCTTTATCTAACAATTGAATTTTTGATGTGTCAATCTTGACAATTGGTGTTGTACTTGTCATTTTTAATGTGTCCCGAAGGTGTAATGTGCCTGATACAGCAGAAGTAACAGCCATGGAATCAATTTCCTTTGATTTTAATGTTACCTTTAAGGTATCAAAAGGTATTTTATGATTGAGAGATAATAAAATAGAATCTTTATCATAATTCTTAAACCAATAATGAAGCGTATCTTTTTTTATGTCAAAAGTGGAAAGAGATTTAAAATCTGAAGATTTTTCAGAAACTGTGTACACGTTAAATTCATCTGCTTCACCCTCATACCCAACAATAATATGACCTTTTGAAATTTCCTTTGGTCTTGATGGAATTTTGAATGGTAATATCTCATTAAAAAGTTTGATCTCAAATGAACTTGTGCTATCAACAGGAAGTTCAATAAAATCAGTATAAAAGCCAATTTTATCTTCCTTTGGATTGAATTTATAATTTTTACTATGATCATTTAATGCCAATAGTAAATATTTGCCTGCTTTGATGTTTGTAATATCCCAGTTTACACTGTCAATGGTACTTCCAACATACATTGGTTTTTTGTTATAAATAATGGAGTCATTAAAAACAGTATCCACAGCATAAAGCATTATTGTAGGATTTTCGATCATTTTCAGATCAAAAGCATCTTTGATCGTTCCTTTTACCTGCAAAGAATCTATATAATCTCCTGTGGAGAAAATATATTTAAAATTATCTAATATATTCCCTTCTGTATTGTCAATGATACTTTGTCCGAAATTAAAGGTGTAGGTTGTGTTTTCTTGTAAAGTATCCTTTATTTTTATGGTAATTTTTTTACTGGGTGTTCCTTGCGGAGTAATTATTGGAGGGTATTTTAATGGTGGTGAAATAATCAATTGAGAGTTAATATCTTTTAGTTTGATATATTCATCAAAATAAATTTTAATTTCATTGGCATCAAAGTGTATACTTTTAAATTCTGGATCCGTTTTAACTAAAATTGGTTTTTCTTCATCCTTTGGTCCGCCTTCAGGGCGACCTCTACGTGCACAGGATAATTGTAACAGCAGCAAAATTAGTAATATGGATATACGATAATTCATTAAAAATATTTGTTACAAATTAACAAATATTTTATATAGTGCCTGCAAGAAAACTGTCTAATTTTATGAAACAAATTATTTTTGATGATATTTTTGTTTTTTTTAGATTTAGTGATGTCTTAGTATCAGTTAATGAAAAAGATAGAAATATCATCAAAAAGAAACATTTCTGATTTCGTAGAATTTTCTTTGCAGTTGCTATATGGTATAGGACATAGTTGCAATACTAATTTTTATATTTTCTGACTGAAGTAGTTGTATGCTACAAGCTTCTAATGTTGCTCCTGTAGTTATAATATCATCAATTAAAAGTATGTGTTTGTTCTTTATGCTCTCATAATCAAGCAGTTCAAATTTTTCAGTTATATTGACGGATCGGTCAAACCGGTTCTTTTTGGTTTGGGTTTGAGAAGAAGAAACTTTGATCAGCACATTTTCTATCATCGGAATGTCAAGCTTTTGAGATAAAACCTGTCCGAAAGTAGTAAGTTGATTATAACCTCTTTTTTTAAGTTTATTAGAGTGTAAAGGTACAGCAATAATGCAATCCAGATCTTTGAACCTTTTGCTCAATATCATATTTTCTCCTAACCAGTCTCCTAAAACTGTACCAATTTGTTGATTTCCTTTATATTTTAATTGATGAATTAACTTTTGAACTTTTCCTTTTTTATGAAAAAAAAATAAAGATGTTGCTTCTTCAATAGGAATTCTTCCGTAAAAAGAAATTTCTACATTATTATTTGCTAAATTGCAGAAATTTGTGACGGGTAGATCAGATATGCAGTTTATACATATTGCTTTTTCACCTTTTACAAGTTGATTTTCACAGATGGAACATAGTTCTGGGTAGAATAAATTAAAAATATAATGTAAAGGATTAATCATAATCAATCAAAATATTGCATTAAAATTAGTCTTTTATCAGGTAGAATAAAAGAAAGTTAGTAAAAGATATAAATCTGTGCAATTTTTTTAATTTTTTACGTTTAATAAGCTAGATTGATTCATACACATTAAATATTAACAAATAATTATGCAAGAAAACGATAAATCTTCGAACAATTTAATTTTAATAATAGCCCTTACGGTATTATTATTTGGTCTGATTGGATATACATTTTATAACAATAATGACCACAAAGAAGCTGTTAAGTTTTTACAGGACGAAAAAGAGCAAATTATTGGCAATTTAACGGCTATGGAAGAGAAATATGATATTGCAATTGCTCAAAATACAAGCTTGTCTGATTCTTTGACAGGTGAAAAGAACCGAATCATTGCTTTTAAAGATTCTGTAAAGAGTTTAAAGAAAATTAATTCAAGTACACTTAGTAGATATCGTGGACAGCTGAGTAAATTAAAGACTATAAATGAAAATTTAATTGAAGAAGTTGACTCGTTAAGATTGCAAAATAATTTACTTACAGAAGAAAAAGACAGTATTGATGTTCAATTAAAAATTCAAACAAACTACAATGATACTTTGGTGGCTCAAAATATGGAATTGGCAAAAAAAGTTGAAATTGGTGGTGCGATCAATGTGGAGAACGTAAAAATTACAGCGATGAAAATGCGTTCAAATGGAAAATATACAGAAACAAATAAAGCGCAAAAAACAGATGCATTTAAAGTTGAATTCCAGCTACTCGAAAATGAAATAGCAACACCTGGTGATAAAGAGGCATATGTTGTATTAAAAAATCCAAAAGGACAGGTTATAAATGCCAAAGGGACTTTTATGCTTAAAGATCGTAATGAACTTAAATATACGGATCAAACTATTGTTAACTATGAAAATGCTGATTTAAAAGTCGTAATGATGGTAGATAGAAAAGGAGAGCAATTTGAAAAAGGCATTTACAATATTCAGGTTTATGTAGATGGAGTTCTAGTTGGAAGAACAAAAGTGGAGCTAACGGATTCTTTTTTAGGGTTATAGATTAAATTCAATTAAAATATATTGAAAAGGAAATACAAAATGTGTTTCCTTTTTTTATTGCAGTAATTTTAATTTATATATTTTTGCTGGAAGAAACAATAAACTAAACAATTAATCAATATTAAATAAATATTTAACTTGTGAAAAATCAGGAAGATAAATTTAAAAAGGTAATATCACATGCAAAAGAATATGGTTATATTTTTCAGTCAAGTGAAATTTATGACGGACT
>JADGEA010000205.1 GCA_016744615.1 Flavobacteriaceae bacterium | reverse complement strand
AATTTAGAATCCGGCAGCGTTGGCCTTGCTTTTATTTTAAGCTGTATTTTAACAATGATTGACGGTGCTGTCTTGGATTTATGGGAGGAGATAAAATGAGGCTTATAGAATTTAGAGGAAAATGTTTAGACACAGGAGATTTTGTATATGGTGATCTTACTTATGGCATTTTAAATACTGTCATATCATATCCAATAAATGTGAGACCCTGTACAAGCGAGCCAGCAGGGTGCACAGATATTACTTATAATGCAATCGACCATAAAACAGTCGGCCAATTTACAGGCCTAAAAGATAAGAACGGCGTTAAGATTTTCGAGGGTGACATAAAGGAATGGGTATTTAATAATCTTATATATAAATCGGAATGTTATTGGAGCGATATTGATAACGGATTTAGGTGGAAATTGATTGACCATAATTGTAAACTTAAAGACCACGACGGAGATATCTTTTTTTCTACAGAAGAAGAATATTATTATTATGTTATTAAATCAAACCAAAGGCAGAACGGTTTTGATAGATGGTCGACAATTATCGGAAACATTCACGAGGTGTACCCATGAAATTCTGTGACGAGTGCGGTCGTGAGATCCTATCAGACGATGAACTCGGCAAAATAGATAAACGAAACTACAACATAGCCGGTAAAAGGCACACGACAAAAACAACTTACTGTAAAGACTGTGTTGAGGAGATGCAAAATGAAACAACGAGCGGATTACTACGAACAGATATCGAAACAGGAAGAAAAAAGCGCAAAGCTTAAAAAGGAAATCGACAGGGAAGTTTCGCCTGAAGATCGTAAATTAAACATGATCAAGCGAACTTTAAAACTACGGGAGGGTGAGTGATATGAAAGAATTTATTAATACCATTAAAGAACAAATAGAGGTTATAAAGAATAAACGAATGGATATTAATGTAAGTTTTAGTATGGGTGACATAGATTGGATGGAGGCTTCAGGAGAAATGAAACCCTTGGAAGCTATACTGGCTTATTTGGAAAATGTAGTTATCATAGTTGATGGTGAGTGATATGAAAAAAGAATCAGAAAAATGTTCGTGTAAAATTCCGTTGATATATAGCGCACTTTCAACGGTGTGTCTAAGATGTGGTGGCAGTGTTTAACCAACAAAGCTCATAATAAGGAGGGCGTGATGACAGAATTTGCTAAAGAGGATGTTTTAACACTTGCCAAGGCTATTTTAGAAGATTGTGTAATGTTTCGTGAAACATGTGATTATCGAGGCGAATATAACTGTGAATATTGTAATTCTCGCAGCTATGAACTTGAAGATTTTAACCATGAGCTCACTTGCCCTGTTCTTGTTGCTAAGGATGTAATGACAGGTAACGAATAACCCTGTAACGGGTAAGGAGGAGATTGTGACATATAAAAAACACTTAAAAGAAAATTGGAAAGCAGGGTTAAAACTTTTAATTCTTGCAGTATTTCATTTCACTCACGGCATAATAAGAACAGAAAAAACGAGTCATAAATATTGGGGGATAAAATAATGGGAAAGTGTATCCAATGCGGAAAAGAAACAAAAAAACCTTCTTGGTGTAGTGAAGAATGTGTTGATATATATGAGGGTAATTCTCCTCGTAGAAGTGTTGATTTTTCTAATGACACACGGGTAAATAATCCAGACCCCGGAGAAAAAGGAGACCCTGATTCCCCGTATTATAACAGATAATAATTCAAGAAGGATAAATAACCCTGTAACGGGTAAGGAGGAGATTGTGGAAAGTAAATTAACAATGATACACACATGTCAATACTGTCGAAAATATTATAAAAGAAAAGACTTTGCAATTAAACATGAGAAATATTGTCATAAAAATCCGAATAATAAACACGCATGTCTTGTTTTATGTAAATATCTAAAGAAAGAAAAAACAGAATCTGAATTTTGTATTCATACTGGATGTTATGATTCTTATCCTAAAACTGTTTTCACATGCACAAAAACAGGTCAAGAAATGTATTCATATGTTGCTGAAAGGATGAATATAGAAAGCAGGTTTGGTGAGGATCTAGGTATCAGGATGCCATTGGAATGTGATGATTACGAGAATGAAATGAATATATTTTAACCAACCCCCAAAGTAAATAAAAGGAGAGTAGCGTGTCAATGATCAAACAGAAAAACCGCCCTGTCAGGTAGGCGGTTTTTCCTCAAAAAAATATTGTGATTAGGAAGGTAAATTATTCATACCTTGTATTAAAATAAAAGTCAAGTTGTGAAAAATGGTGTTGACAATGTAGGTTTTTGCCTATAAAGTGATAGCATAACAATAACAAACGGAGGATATAATGATTATCGTAAGCAATACACACCACATGAAAAAGGTATCTGAGAAAAACAGAGCAAAGATAATTAAGTGGTTTGAGAAAAACCCAGGCGAAACTATGAAAGCTTGCCATGAAAAAACAGGTATTTCATATCTCACAGTAAGAAAGCACGTCAAGAGCATATTATCAGAAAAAGAGGCTGAATAATGAAGAAAAGCTTTGTCCTTTACAATGATCAATATGAAGCCGTTGAGGATTTGACGGACGAGCAAAAGGGACAGCTTCTTGATGCAATGTTTTTATATAGTCGTGGTGAAGAACTTAAAGAGTATGACCCTATTGTAAAAATGGCGTTTAAATTTTTTAGGATAGTTTTTGATCGTGATAATCTAAAGTGGGAGGCTGTTGCAAATAGAAATAAAAACAACGGTAAAAAAGGCGGGAGGCCGAAAGGTAATAAAAACAGTATTTTAGAAAATAACCCAGAGGAACCCAAAAAACCCAGTGGGTTATCTGGGAATACTATAAACCCAGAGGAACCCAAAAAACCCGTAAGTGGTAGTGTAAATGTAAATGTAAATGGAAATGGAAGTGTAAAGTTAATGGAAGATAAAACACTAACAGAGTTTAATAATTTTTGGGATCTGTACCAAAAAAAGAAAGATCACAAAAAATGCTTGGCTAAATGGAAATTATTAACCAAGAAAGAAAAAGATTCTATTTTTAATTGTGTTTCTTCTTATGTTCAATCAACCTCAGATCCTCAGTTCAGAAAAAACCCTTTAACATGGCTTAATGGTAAATGCTGGAATGATGAGATAGTTTATCAACTCAATCCGGCAGAAAAGCGGTTAAAACAAAATATTGAAATATCAAAGGAGTGGTTAAATGAAAGCAGATGATAAAAACAAGTTTCTGGAACTCATGAATGGACTTTCAGATATCTATACAGCAAATTTAACAAAGATAGGCTTACAATTGAGATTTGATGCTTTAAAACAATACACAATAGAGCAAATTACTAAAGCATCAAATATCATTGTCAGAACTCGTAAGTTTACCAACATGCCAACACCTGCCGATTTTATCGAAGCTATCGAAGGAAACCCGGACGAAAAAGCAGAGATTCAAAAAAGTTTGGTGATGGAGGCTTATAACCGATATCAACCTAATCAAAAATTTGACGATCCAATAACACAGACTGTAATTGATAAAATCGGGTGGCGTAAAATCGGGCAAGTTAATATGAAAGAAGTTCCTTTTATTCTCAATGATTTTATTTCCATGTATAAATCTTACAACAAAGTTTCTTCTGGTTTGGTTTTGAATGCGCCGGATGAGTTTAAGAGGTTGGCTAATGATTCTGTTAAGGAGATTAAATAAATGACATATTATAATATGAATTGTAAAAATATAACATCTGACAATGGAGAAATTAAAGCAAAGTGTTTATGTAAGGATTGCCGAAAAACTAGAACTTTTTGGAAATCAGAAAATTTAAATAAAAAACCTGATCTTTCAAGGGATTCAGAAATGAAAAGACGTGATAATATTCATAGCAATAAAAATATTTGGTGATTTTAATTTATAAAGTGAGGTTGGTTAAGTGGAATATTTAGAATTTATAAAATCAAAAGAGATTGTTCATAAAAATAAGCCTATTGAGTGCTTGTTTTTACCTGATTCACTTTTCGATTTTCAAATTGATATTACAAAACACGCATGTCTAAAAGGCAAGTTTGCTATATGGGCTGGTTGTGGACTTGGAAAAACACGGATGCAATTAACATGGGCTGAGAACGTATATAGACAAATTAACGAACCTATATTGATTCTTGCACCTTTGGGAGTTACAACCCAAACAAAAAAAGAGGGTGAAAAAATAGGCGTTGATGTAAATATTTGTTTCGATGAATCAGACGTAAAGTCAGGATTAAATATAACAAATTATGAAAAATTACATAAGTTTGATTGTAGTGTCTTTGGTGGTGTTGTTCTTGATGAAAGTTCAATCCTAAAAAATTATTCAGGAAAAATAAAACAACAGATTATTGATAGCTTTTTTAATACAGAATATAAACTTTGTTGTTCTGCCACACCATCACCTAACGATTTTACAGAGATCGGAAACCACGCAGAGTTTTTAAACGTATGTAGCCGTGTTGAAATGCTTGCAACATATTTCATTCATGATTCAGGTGCTACTCAAAAATGGCGGTTAAAAGGTCATGCGGAAAAGATGTTTTTCAAGTGGGTTTCAAGTTGGGCTATAATGATCGAAAAACCTTCTGATATAGGCTATAGCGACGAAACAATGAAGCTACCACCGCTTAATATGTATGAGCATATTGTAAAAGCGGTACCAGAAGATGGTGAGTTGTTTGTAAGGTGTGCAGACACCTTGCAAGAAAGAAGACAGGCAAGAAATGATAGTATTTATGATCGTTGTAAACTGGCAGCCGATTTAAATAATTCAAGTAAAGAACAGTTTTTAAACTGGTGTAATCTCAACGAAGAAAGTAGGACACTAAAACAATTAATTGATGGATGTGTTGAAGTTACTGGTTCTGATAAAAATGAATTAAAAGAAAAATACATGCTTGAATTTTCCGAAAACAAAATTCAAAAATTAACAGTAAAACCAAAAATAGCTCAATTCGGGCTTAACTGGCAATCATGCCATAATATGTGTTTTGTTGGCCTTTCTGATTCTTTTGAATCTTTTTACCAGGCTTTAAGACGTTGTTACAGGTTTGGACAAAAACAACCTGTAAACGTGCATATTATCATATCTGAAAAAGAAGGTAATGTATTACAAAATATAAAACGTAAAGAGGCTGATGCTAAAAAAATGCTTGATAAAATGGTTCAGCATATCAGCATAAATACACGAGATGAAATAAAAGAAACTATAATTGAAAATAAAGTAAATAACTTTAAACAACCTAAATTTATGAGGTAATTATGAGACAGGAACATTCTAAAAACTGGTCGTTGTATAATGGAGATTGTGTTGGAATTTTAAAGAACTTTGAAGATAATAGTTTTGATTACTCAATTTTTAGTCCACCGTTCGCTTCACTTTACACGTATTCAGATAGTATAAATGACATGGGTAATTGTAAATCTGATGATGAATTTTATAAACATTTTAAATTTTTAGTTAAAGAATTATACAGAACAATAAAGGCAGGTCGTCTGGTGTCATTTCACTGCATGTTAATTCCGGCAATGAAAGAAAGAGATGGGTATATCGGGATTAAAGATTTCAGGGGCGATCTTATTAGAATGTTTCAGGCAGAAGGTTTTATATTCCATTCTGAGGTTACAATATGGAAAGACCCATTAATTGAAGCTGTAAGAACAAAAGCACTTGGATTGATGCACAAACAACTATGCAAAGATTCATCTATGTGCCGTCAGGGTTTACCTGATTATGTTATTTCAATGCGAAAACCAGGTGTAAACGAAAATTTTATAACTCATGATACCGGATTAACTTGTTATGCCGGAGCAGTAACTCCTGAAGGTGATGTTTTGTCTCATGAAATATGGAGAAAATATGCTTCACCTGTATGGATGGATATAAGGCAAACAAACACTTTAAACAAGATGCCAGCAAGAGACGAAAAAGACGAAAAACATATATGCCCTTTGCAACTTGATGTGATTGAAAGGTGCTTAACATTGTGGAGTAATCCAGGTGATGTTGTTTTTTCTCCATTCGGTGGCATTGGATCGGAAGGGTATAAATCTGTCGAAATGGGGCGTAAATCAGTAGCCACAGAATTAAAATCAAGTTATTTTGATGTTGCTGTTAAAAATATGCAGATGATTGAAAACAAACCAAAACAATTGGAGTTATTCTAATGAAAAAAATATATATAATTGGTGCTGTAACAGGCGTAGAAAATTGGGAACAAAAATTCCAAGATGCAAGAGATCATTTTTTTATGATGGGTCACGACCATATTAAAACCCCAAAGGATTACCCGAAAGGATTAACTCAAAAAGAGTATATGGTTCTTTCTTGTGAGTCTGTGTTCTGGGCAGATAAAATTATTGTTACCACAGATTGGGAAAATTCAAAGGGTACAAAAGCAGAAATAGCACTGGCTGAAAGCTACGGGTTGCCTGTTGAATATCTTTAACATATTTACCTTACAATAATTTAACATCGAGATTGGTAGACAAGCTTATTGATATTAATTAACGTGGATGATTTTTAAGAGGATGGAGATGTTATGAATTTAGAACAGTGGATGAACGAAGGAAAATATTTACCTGATTTTTTTAGAGATTTTCACGATCAGAAAAATATATTTAAGTGCATGCATCAGAAATACGAATCAGATGAAAATGAAAATAAACTTGATGATATGCCTAATTTTGTAAATGGTATGATTTATACAGTAGATTGGTTTTTATGGTATATGGGGCGGCGTGGCTATACTCTACAGAAAAATAGAACCAAAAATATAGAGTTTGAAGAATTTGAACAGTTTAAGCCAAATATTTCACTTGGAGATATTTTAAAAAGTATTATGGATGATAAAGATTGAATAGCAAAACAAAACAGAATGGAGAGATCATGCAAGAATCAGACATACAAAACGCAGAACTAGCACTTGCTATAACATTACACAAATCAATACCGAATCTGAAGG
>JADGEA010000204.1 GCA_016744615.1 Flavobacteriaceae bacterium | reverse complement strand
GGACCTCCTTGAAATCGTGCAACTATATCATAGTTTTTTGTAAGAACATCAACAATTTTACCCTTTCCTTCGTCACCCCATTGTAACCCTAGTAGTAAATCAATCATAAATAATTATTTATTCGTTATTAGTTTTGTTATTTTTTTTTCCATAAAAATATAAGGAATGACTTTCAATTGTTATATCAAATACTTCTTCAATGGATTTTTTTATATTTTCAATTCTTGGATCACAAAATTCAATCACTTCACCAGTGTCATTTAATATAATATGATCATGTTGTTTATTAAAAAATGATTTTTCATAATGAGCTTGATTCTGACCAAACTGATGCCTTCTAACCAAACCACATTCCAATAATAATTCAATAGTATTATAAAGCGTAGCGCGACTTACTCTATAATTTTTATTTTTCATGTCGATATAAAGTGATTCAATATCGAAGTGATTGCTCTTGTCGTAAATCTCTTGAAGAATGGCAAAACGTTCGGGAGTTTTTCTATGGTTATTGTCTTCTAAAAATTTGGTAAAGAAGCTTTTAACTGTTTCCTGATTTTGTGGATTATTCATCTTTTATATATGAGATATTAGCTGGTCAAAGTTACATTTAATCCAAATAATAATTTGTATAAATTTAAGAAATTAATTGTGAACCCTTTCAACTTTTTCAATACCATCAATTCTTTTGATTTGTTGAATTAAATTATTCAATTGTTTGTTGTTATTGATATGGACAGTTATTTTTCCTTGAAAAAAACCTTCATTGCCTGATATGTTCAATTCATGGATGTTTACATGCAAATTTTTGGAAATTATTCTGGTAATATCATTAACTAAACCAATATTATCAATTCCAGTGATATTTAATTTTGCTTTATAACCCTGTTGAGAAGAATCTATCCATTTTGCAGCTATGATGCGATATGCATAATTAGATTGTAAACTAACTGCATTCGGACAGTTGTGTTTGTGTACCTTAATACCATCATTTATGGCTATAAAACCAAATACCTGATCACCAGGAATAGGACTACAGCATTTAGTAAAAGAATATTTAAGCTTCTCTTCACTCTTGCCAAAAACAAGCATATCATATTTAGCGGTAACTTCATTGCTTTGAGTATCAACTGAGGCAGCAGTACTTCTCTTAATTTTATTTTTAAAAAAATTAACCAATGCATTTGATTTTTGACTGGCATATTTTTTTAATTGTATATTGTCAATTGATCCATTTCCCATTCTGTAAAACAGATCAAAGCTTGTTTTTAATTTAAAAAAGTTAACAAGTTCATTAATCGTATTTTCATTGAACTTAATTTTTAAATGGCGCAATTTTCTTGAAAGAACTTCTTTTCCTTCATTGGCAATTTTCTTTTGGTCTTCTTTAAGAGCATTTTTGATTTTTGATTTTGCTCTGGCAGTTTTAACAATATCTAGCCATGCCTGCTTTGGTTTTTGTGTAGTAGCTGTGATAATTTCAACCTGATCGCCACTTTTTAAAGCCTTACTCAACTGAACGAGTTTCCCATTTACTTTTGCAGCACGACAATGCATACCAACTTCTGTGTGAATTGCAAAGGCAAAATCAAGTGCTGTTGCTCCCTTTGGTAGAGATTTTATATCTCCATTAGGAGTAAAAATATAAATTTCTTTAGCATATAGGTTGAGTTTGAATTGCTCAACAAATTCAACTGCATTTGTATCTGGATTTTCTAGAGATTCTCTAAGCTTATTAAGCCATATCTCTAAACCACTTTCAGATTCATTTCCATGCTTGTATTTAAAATGAGCAGCATAGCCTTTTTCTGCAATTTCATCCATTCTGCAAGATCGTATCTGAACTTCAACCCACTTACCTTTTGGTCCCATTACTGTAATATGAAGAGATTCATACCCGGTTGATTTTGGCTGTGTAATCCAGTCTCTTAAACGTTTAGGATTCGGATTAAAATGATCGGTAACAATAGAATATATTTTCCAAGCATCAAACTTTTCATTTTTTTTATCCGATTTATAATTGATTCGAATCGCAAATTTATCATAAACTTCATCAAATGAAACTCCTTGATTGAGCATCTTTTTTCGAATAGAATGAATCGATTTGGATCGTCCTTTAATGGAATATTCAAACCCTTCCTGATCTAATGATTCTTTTATAATATTTGTAAAACCAATAATGTATTCTTTCTGCTCTTCTTTGCTCTCAGAAATGCTGTTTGAAATGTCTTTATATACTTCAGGTTCTGTATATTTCAAACTTAAATCTTCAAGTTCCGTTTTTATATTATAAAGACCTAATCTATGCGCAAGAGGAGCATAAATAAAAATTGTTTCTGAAGCAATTTTTATCTGCTTTTCCGGTCGCATAGAGTCCAAAGTTTGCATATTATGCAACCTGTCAGCTATTTTGATCAAAATAACTCTTACATCATCATGCAACGTAAGAAGCATTTTTCTATAATTTTCTGCCTGAATAGAAACATCTTGATCTTTACTCATGCGAGAAATCTTGGTCAAACCATTTACAATTTTGGCAATGGTTTCTCCAAAAAGCTCTTCCAAATCAGCAAACGTATAGTCCGTATCTTCTACCACATCGTGTAACAAAGCGGCAGCAATGGAATTTGCACCTAATCCAATTTCGTTTGCTACAATACTGGCTACTGCAATAGGATGATAAATATAAGGCTCACCTGATTTTCTTCGCTGACCTTTATGTGCTGTAACGGCTAGATCAAAAGCCTTCCTGATCAAGATCTTATTTTCTTTAGATAAGGTTTGATAAGTGTCTCTTAGCATTTCCTTATAGAGACTTGCTATTTCCTTATTTTCTTCTTCTATGGTTACAGTATATGCCATAGATTAAAAGTAATGTAAACAAATTTAATGAGCAAAATATTTCAAGGCTTTTGCTGAATTTTTTAAAAAATTTAACGGAATCGAAAAGTTAGGAAATGCGTTTAGGAAGTTTTTAAATTGATTACTCTTTGTAATAAAGTTGGGTGTGAATAATGTACAAATACACTAGCCTTATGCGGTGTAAGATTGCTTAAACTGTTCTTTGATAATTTTTTAAGTGATGACACCAAAGAACCACCATCATAAAATTCTTTGGCAAAATTATCTGCCTGATATTCAAATTTTCGTGAAATATAATTCATGATAATTCCGGTAATTTCTGAAATCGGACTATACAAAACTCCAAATGCAATTAAACCAATATGAAAACTTGGTTTTTCAACGGATAAGGCTTGTGAAAGAAGTGAATTACCAATCAATAAAGATAAAATATAAAGTGTAAATCCGGTGAGTAAGATAGAAAGGAACATATTTATAAATACATGCTTTTTTTTATAATGCCCTATTTCATGCGCTAAAACAGCAACAATCTCATCTGTTTCCAAATCATTGATCAAAGTGTCATACAAGACAATTCTTTTTTTTGGTCCGAATCCTGAAAAATATGCATTGGCTTTTGTTGATCTTTTAGAACCATCAATCACAAAAATATTATCTAGTTTAAATCCAGTTTTTTTCGCAAAATCTTCTATTTTACTTCTTAGCTCACCATCTTGAAGAGGTGTTTGTTTGTTGAATAATGGAACAATTAGGGATGAATAAAAAAGAGTCATAAAAACAGAAAATACAGCAATAAACAACCAGGTATATATCCAAAAATGATCACCCGTTTTTTGATAAAACCATGCAATTAATGCCAGTATCCCACCGCCAATGAGAATACTTAATAACCAGCCTTTTAATTTATCGGTAAAAAAAAGTTTTTTACTCGTTTTGTTAAATCCATATTTTTCTTCAATTATAAAGGTTTGGTAATAAGAAAAAGGTGTGGATATAAAATCATTGGCCAGCATTATAATTCCAAAAAATATCAGAGTAATAATTATTTCATTATCACTAATATTTCTTGCAAATTTATCTACCCATGCAAAACCTTTGAATAAAAAAAAGGCAAGGGTAACAACAATGGAAAAAGCACCTGTATAAATTGAAAATTTATAATTTTCCTTTTTGTAGGCTTGCGATTTTAAATACTCTTTTCCGTCATAAACATCTGTCAGTTCCTCCGGAATTTCATCATCAAAATGTTTGGCATTTAGATGGTCAATAATTTTGTCAACAATAAAATCAATAATTAAGATTGCAATAATTATATAAAAAAGAGTATTTGGATTCATTATTTTGTTTTTAAAATTCTTTTGGCATACCGGTATTTTTTATCCCAGTATACATTGTTTAGATCAGATTTGATAACGCCTTTTGAGGTGGAACTATGCATAAAGAAATCATCACCCATATAAATTCCAACATGCTTGTATTTTCGACTTGGGCGAAAAAATATTAGATCGCCGGGTTTTAATTTGTTCTTTGAAACTTTTTTTCCAATTTTTTCAATCTCCTCAGTAGTTCGTGGAAGTTTTATCTGAAAAGCATTTTCATATACTTTTTGGGTAAACCCCGAACAATCAAAACCTCTTTTATCCGTACCGCCAAATTTATACTTTGTGCCTTTATATTGATTGTATTGTATTGTTAATTTTTGTTCAACAGTCTCTTTTTGCTTTGCCACTTTCGTGGAACTGCAAGCTGACAATAAAAGCATAAAAGTCAATAATAAAAATAAGTGTTTACCCATAGATCAGTTGATATTTCTTTGTCTTTTGGCTTCAAAAATAATAATTGCAGCCGAAACAGAAACATTTAATGAATCTATTTCTCCTTCCATAGGAATAATAATATTTTTTGTAGCATTTTGTAACCAATCATCACTTAATCCAGTTGCTTCTGTGCCAACAACAATAGCAGTAGGGCTTGAATAATCAATAGTAGTATAATTTATACTATCTTCTTTCAAAGCAGCAGCGTAAATATTGATTTTATTTTGTTTTAGATAGGTTATAATTTCTTCTGTTGTTCCTGTTGCTATTTGATTGGTAAAAATACAACCCACGCTTGAGCGGATGATATTTGGATTGTACAAATCTGTTTTGGGGTTTGCAATAATCACAGCGTCCAAATTAGCAGCATCTGCTGTCCTTAATAATGCCCCAATATTTCCTGGTTTTTCAGGAGCTTCAGCAATCAATATCAATGGGACAGAAGGTAATTCTAGATTTGCTAAATCAAACTCTTTTGCTTTTGCAACTGCTATTATTCCTTCGGTGGTTTTACGATGTGATATTTTTTGGTAGACTTCTTTTGAAATTATAATAAACTCAGTTTCCTCTGTCAAGCCAAGTAAACTATTTACTTTTTCTAGTGAAATGATATCTTTACAAATCCATACAGACTTTACTTGATAACTTCCTTTTAATGCCAATGAAATCTCACGAACTCCTTCAATAATAAAAAGTCCTTTTTTTTTCCGGACTCTTGATTTTTCCTGAAGTTGAACAATTTCTTTAACTAAAAAATTTTGTATGCTAGTGATCTGTTTGTGCAAAATTGAATTTTATGCAAAAATATAGAATCCTTTGATAATTTTGTAATTATAAGTTTTTATTATTTCAAACCATACTTTTCGTCATATGTAATGAGTAGACCAACCATTTGGTTATAGCTCTTTAAGCCATCTTTTTGCTGATTGTATTTTAAGTAGTTATCGTAAAAATATTTAAAAATAGGTTCGAATGGGTTTTCATATTTCATCCAGAAATCCTGAGTTTCTTGTATGTTTTTGAGAACTCCTTTTGGAAGTTTGTTTTTATATTCCTGATATAATTTAGGGTCAAAACGATAAATATCAAACAAAATATAACGAATAGCCATCAAATTTGCAGAGTATTGAAAATACATATCATCATGACTGTTTGCCGCTAAATAACCAATAAAATTGGCTTCACTTTCTGAGGCAATTCCCAACTGATGTGCAACTTCATGAGAACAGGTAGCGGGAAGCGAAACTTTTGGAATTAAGTGATCAACTTGCGCCTCTCCTGTCAAGGGGTTCAAGTATCCCGCAAACCCCATATATGTTAAAGGCAAACTAAATAATGATTTTTTTAGGGAACTAGGTTGATAGGTGAACTGTTCAAATTGATTGCTCAAGTTTTGATATCCCTTTTGAGTTAAATGAAGAATTTCACTTTTTGAATGGGAAACTACAACTGGCAGCGTATCATTAACAACCAGTTTTGATTGGATTCCAATAATCTTGATAATTAACTTATCTGATAAGGATTTTAATCTGTCAATTTCATATTTGTTTGTATGGATTGAGTCATTCTTATTTTGGAGCTCTAAAGTGTTAGTGATTGGCATTTTTGAATAATTCAATCCCCAAAAAAAGTAAAAACAAAAATAAAAAATAGAAAATCCAGCAAGAAGTTGATAAATTAAGGCTAATCTGTTTGATTTTTTATTTTTGATAAATAAAATTAAAAACCTGATAATTAATATGATAAGGGTTAAATAAACAAGGTCTCCAACAGAGAAAGGAATCCATCCCAAAAGGCTTCTAAAAAACCTGCTAATGGATATATAAATTCCATTAGTGTAATAGTTTTCAATAAATTTTGGATATTTTGATAAGAAATGAACAATACCAATCTGGGCAAACAGTACAATTGTCAAAATTTTGTTTCTTTTGGAATTTGCCATATAGAATTCATCAATTAATTATCAACAACAAAAATAGAAGAATTATTGGAATCGGTTCTTAATTTTTCATCTTAAAATATTGCTGGTAACAGACTTAAGAAAATTTAGTTTATCTCAATTTATTTTTTAGGATATTAAAGCAAGGATGAAGGAGATATTTATTAACAAAAAATTATTTGTTAACATTTTTTGTTAACTTTAATTGGTAAAAAAAAATACTTTTACAGCCCTAAAAAAATTACATTTGTCGCATGGAGACAGCAAAATCATTTTCGTCGAAAAAACAGAACAAAGGAACAGTAATAAATCTGGAGCAGGGTAAGATTCCTCCTCAGGCACTGGATCTTGAAGAAGCTGTTTTGGG
>JADGEA010000203.1 GCA_016744615.1 Flavobacteriaceae bacterium | reverse complement strand
ATAAACCTTACAGAGTGCATGTAAAAGGTGCTGCATATACACATGGTGTAACAGTTCTTGAAAAAATATTACCAGGACAAAATATAGCCGATGTTTCATTTATTATGAATTCATTAGGTGTTTGTCCGCCAGAAATTGAAAGATAGAGAATTATTCAATGATTGAATGATTTATAAAAGGTATAAAAACTTAGGTTTTTAATAATTATATAAAAACAATAGTATGAGTTTTATCGACTTAAAAGGAATTTTACAACCGCTTGGAGCTGTAAAACAGTTATTCAAGCAACCACATACAATTCAATATCCTTATGAATCTCAAAAGGCTTCTGATAATTATCGTGGTTTTCATTATAACGATCTGGATCAATGTATTGGATGTGGAAATTGCTCAACAATTTGCCAGAATGATGCGATAGACATGATCTCATTAGATAATATTGACGGATCTAAGGGAGATAGTGGATTACGACCTAGAATTGATAACGGTCGTTGTTGCTGGTGTGCTTTATGTGTGGATGTTTGCCCAACCGGATCATTAAATCTAACAAAAGATTACCTTTTTGTTACTGATGATCCAAATGATTTTTTACTAACTCCGGGATTAGATAATCCGGAAGGAAAAGACAATCTTTCTTATACTTGTGATATGGAAAATTCTCTCTCACTTTATGATAGAATTCCAATGCGGGAGCTGGAAGGAAAAGAAAGAGTAAAATCTTTTGCTGAAGTTGTATTGGGTTATTCTGAAGAAGAAGCAAGAGCAGAAGCAGATCGCTGTATCTCATGTGGTCTATGTACCGAGGCTTGTCCGGAAAATATGCATATTCCTGAGTATATCAATGCCATTGCAAAAGGAAATGATGATGATGCATTACGTATCATTTACGACAATAATCCTCTACCTGAAATGTGTGGTAAAGTTTGTACCAGACTTTGTGAAGATGTTTGTGCTTTACAGGTGCGTGGCGAAGCTGTTGCCATTAGATGGTTAAAAAGATATGCTACAGAAACTGCTCCTACTGTTGAGTTGATCAAGGAAATTGTTGATCCTCAGATAGAAGAACCAAATGGATTCTCCGTTGGTATTGTTGGTGCTGGTCCTGCCGGATTAACCGCAGCCTATTATTTGGCTTTAAAAGGTTATGATGTGACCATCTATGAAGCACAAGCCCATGCGGGTGGTATGATCATGTATGGTATTCCAAAATACAGGTTCCCTATTGAAAGTATTGATAAACAAATACAATACATGGAAAGTATTGGTGTTAAAATTAAATACAATACCAAAGTAGGTAAAGACGTTTCATTTGATGAGATCTATAAAAATAATGATGCTGTATTTATTGGAATCGGATTACAGATACCTTGGAATATTGGAATCAAAAATGAAGATTCTCTTGGAGTAATTCCTGCAATCGATTATCTTACCATCATTAATAGTGATAAAAAATATGATGTTGGTAAAAGAGTAGCAGTTATTGGCGGTGGTAATGTTGCCATTGACGGCGCACGTGTTGCTGCAAGATTTGGAGCAGAGGTTACCATATTATATCGACGTAGGGTTGAAGATATGCCAGCTGACTGGGAAGAAATTGAAGGTGCTGAGCACGAAGGTGTAAAAATTGTACCTCAGGCTATTCCAACGAAAATTATTAAAAACAAGAAAGGGATAGTAGAAGGAATTGAGTATGTAATGGCTAAAATGGTTGAATCAGATGGTGGCAGACCAAGACCGGTTGCTATTGAAGGTTCTGAAACTATTTACGAATGTGATACAGTAATTGGTGCTATTGGCCAACAAGCTGATTTTGGATGGTTACCAGAGAGTTACAAAGAAAGTATCCTTATTGAGAGAGGTAAAATTCAGGTAAACGATTTACGCCAAACTGGCGACGCTAAAATATTTGCCGGAGGAGATGCTGTAAAATTTGGTAATTCTGATGCTATTTCGGCTATAGCCGATGGCTTTAATGCCGTAAAAGGTATTGATAAATTACTATTAAATAAAAAGTAAAAACAAACCATAATTGAGATTTAAATGAATAAAATTATATCAAAAGAATATTTTTCAGAAAATGTTTTCAAAATGGTTATTCACGCACCAGATATTGCGTTAAGTAGAAAACCAGGACATTTTGTAATTATTAAAATAGGTAAAAAAGGGGAAAGAATTCCTCTTACTATCGCAGGTGCGAATAAAGAAGAAGGAACCATAGACTTGGTTGTGCAAATAGTAGGAGTTACATCTAAAAAACTTTCTATGCTAAACGTTGGTGATACCATTACAGATATTGCCGGACCATTGGGGCAAGCAACACATATAGAAAAAGTTGGAACAGTACTTGCTGCCGGTGGTGGTGTTGGTACTGCCCCTTTACTTCCTATTATTGAAGCTTTAAAAAAAGCAGGAAACCGTGTAATTACTGTTTTGGCAGCTAGAAATAAAGACCTATTGATCTTAGAAGATCAGATTAGAGAAAACTCTGATGAAGTTATTATTATGACAGATGATGGATCCTATGGAACAAAAGGATTAGTAACTCATGGAATGGAAGAAGTAATAAAAAGAGAAAAAATTGATCTTTCTATTATTATTGGTCCAGCTATCATGATGAAATTTGCAGCCTTAACCACTAAAAAATATAATATCAAAACACTGGTTAGTTTGAATACCATTATGGTTGATGGAACAGGAATGTGTGGTGCATGTAGAATAACGGTTGGTGGAAAAACAAAATTTGTATGTGTTGACGGACCTGAATTTGATGCCCATCAGGTGGATTTTGATGAAATGATGATGCGGCTTTCCGCTTATAAAGAAGATGAAGCCATAGCTTATGAAAAACACATGGCTAGTTTATCTTAATTTTCAACTCTAAAAAAACACAAATGGATTTAAAACAGTTTTATAAAGACCAACGAAAAATTGAATGGAGAGCTGATATTAGAAAAAGCATGAAGACAAAAGAACGAGTTGCAATGACCCGTACAAAAATGCTTGAGCAGGATCCAAAGATCAGAAATAAAAATGGTAAAGAAGTTAATTTAGGTCTAACAGAGCAGTTAGCCATGCAAGAAGCACGACGATGTATTGATTGTCCGGATCCTACATGTATCTCTGGTTGCCCTGTAAATATTTATATACCAAAGTTTATCAAAAAAATTGAAATTGGTGACTTCCTTGGTGCTGCAAAAATAATAAAGGAAACAAATTCCTTACCTGCAGTTTGTGGTAGAGTTTGCCCTCAAGAAAAACAATGTGAGGCACAATGTTTTTATAGTATCAAATTAAATGAACCACCTGTAGCAATTGGTTTTTTAGAACGATTTGTTGCTGATTATGAGCAAAATAGTGGAGAAATGACAACTCCTGAAGTTGCAGAAAGTAATGGTATAAAAGTTGCTGCTGTGGGTTCTGGTCCAGCCTCTTTGGCTTGGGCTACAGATATGGCTCGTATGGGCTATGATGTCACTGTTTTTGAAGCACTGCATGAAATTGGAGGTGTATTGAAATATGGAATACCTGACTTTAGATTACCCAATAAGGTTGTTGATGTTGAAATAAACAACGTTAAAGCAATGGGAGTTAAATTTGTAACTAACTTTATTGTTGGGAAAACTGCTTCCATTGAAGTTTTAAGAGAACGTGGATTTGAAGCATTTTTTGTAGCAAGTGGTGCAGGTCTTCCTCGCTTTATGAATATTCCTGGAGAAAATTTTAATGGTATTTTTTCTTCCAATGAATTTCTTACTCGGGTTAACTTAATGGGAGCTGCAAAAGAAGGCTATGATACTCCTGTTTCTTTGGGTAAAAATATTGCAGTTATTGGTGGTGGTAATACTGCAATGGATTCTGTAAGGATTGCAAAAAGATTGGGAGCAGAAAGAGCTATGATAGTTTACAGACGTACTAGAGAAGAAATGCCTGCACGTGTTGAAGAAGTAGAACACGCAATAGGCGAGGAAATTGAATTTATGAACCTTAATAACCCTGTTGCATATCTTGCAGATAATAAAGGTAGAGTTAAAGAAATGGTGCTTCAAAAAATGGAATTAGGAGAACCAGACGAATCAGGAAGAAGGCGTCCTGTCCCTATTGAAGGGTCTGAATATAATGTGCCTGTTGATGTTGTAATTGTGGCTGTAGGAGTTTCACCAAATCCATTGATTCCGGCAAGTGTAAAAGGACTTGAAACAACCAGATGGGGAACTATCAAAGTAAATGATGATTTTCAATCTTCTATTGAAGATATTTTTGCTGGTGGTGATATTGTACGAGGAGGCGCAACCGTTATTTTAGCAATGGGTGATGGTAGAGATGCTGCAACCGGAATGGATAAGTATATACAAAACAAAATCAAAAAGTAGAAACCATGACTGATTTTACTACACAATATTTAGGTTTATACCTTAAAAATCCAATTATAGCAGCCAGTTCAAGCTATACAGGAAATATCAAACATTTAAAAGAACTTGAAAAAAGTGGCGTATCGGCGGTTGTTCTTAAATCTATTTTTGAAGAAGAGATCATCAATGATCACCACCATAATATGGATATGGATGATCGTTTCCATAGCAGTCTTGAATTTTTGGATTATTATGATTATGACCTAAAAAAAGAAAGTGTTGATAAATATATACAATTGATCAAAGATGCAAAGAAGGAACTTTTAATCCCAGTAATTGCAAGTGTCAATTGTGTAACATCTCAGGACTGGGCAGATTTTGCTGTGAAATGTGAAAATGCCGGTGCAGATGCTTTGGAATTGAATATTTTCATTTTACCTTCTGATGAACAAAAAACTGCTCAGGAAATTGAAAATGAATATATCAAAATTATAGATAAAGTGAGATCGGGAATTAAAATTCCTGTTGCTGTAAAGATGAGTCACTATTTTACGAATATTTCTGAAATGATCAAAAAATTAGATCAAACCGGTATTTCAGGATTGGTTTTATTCAACCGCTCCTACAGTCCGGATATTGATATTGATAAAATGGAGATTACTTCTTCCAATATTTTTAGTAATTCAAATGATTTTACCTTACCACTAAGGTGGATTGCTTTAAATGCAAATAAAGTAAATTGCTCATTAGCTGCTTCAACTGGGATACATGATAGTACATCCGTAATTAAATTATTACTTGCTGGTGCAGATGTTATCCAGTTAGCATCTACTATTTTTATCAATGGGTCAGAGCAGATTACCAAAATATTAAATGAACTCGACGTATGGATGAGTAAAAATAAATACTTAAATATTGACCAATTCAGAGGTAAATTAACCAATGACAATAAGAATCCAGCAGAATTTGAAAGAGTTCAGTTTATGAAGTATTTTGGCAATAAAAAAATATAAAACTCACTTAATTATCATTTTGAAAGATAAAGTTGTCTCTAAAAAAAGATAGCTTTTTTTGTAACTCCAATTATTACTGTGTCCATCTAAAACATATTACTGCTACTATTATATTAATTAAGCTACTTTTACAGGATGTTTAAAAGTAGGTTATCCCAATTTGAATTTGTCTCCTTAATGGCATTTTTAATGTCAATTGTAGCACTGGCAATTGATGCCCTGCTTCCGGCGATCAATCAAATTAGCAGGGATCTTGGAATTCAAAATACAACAGATAATCAACTTCTGATTACTATGATCTTTCTTGGTCTTGGTTTCGGACAATTATTCTTTGGGCCTATTTCCGATAGTTTAGGAAGGAAACCAGTTGTTTTTATGGGCTTTGGTGTTTTTATCATAGCCAGTTTTATTTGTATACATACAACAGATCTTAATACCATGATATTTGGTAGAATTTTACAAGGGATAGGTCTTTCGGCACCGAGAACTATTAGTATTGCTATAGTAAGAGATTCTTACAGTGGAAATTATATGGCACGAATCATGTCATTTATTACCGTAGTTTTTATTCTGGTTCCCATAGTTGCCCCTGCCATGGGTAAATTTGTATTAGATCATTATAACTGGCAGGCCATTTTTTATATACAACTCTTTTTCACTGTATTGGTGTCTTTTTGGTTTTGGATTAGGCAACCGGAAACACTTTTAGAAAATCAGCGAATTAAATTTACTTCACATATTTTTGCAGATGGATTAAAGGAATTAATGAAATTCAAAAGGTCTATTGGTTTTACCATTATTTCTGGATTTATCACCGGATCATTTATGGTTTATTTAAGTACTGCTCAACAGGTTTTTCAAAAACAATACCATTTGACAGAAGAATTTCCTTATATATTTGCTGCATTAGCCATATCGATTGGTTCCGCTACTTTTTTAAACGGAACACTGGTTTTAAGGTTTGGCATGGAGAAATTAGTGACTATTGCTATGATTGCATTTTTTATTATTTCTATTCTTTATGTCACTATATTTTATAATAGTCCAAATCCAAGTATTTATATTTTGCTAACTTTCTTTGGTTTACAATTTTTTGCGATTGGTTTTCTTTTCGGAAATTCAAAGGCACTTGCAATGGAGCCAGTTGGCCATATTGCAGGTATTGCCTCGGCAATTACTGGTTTTATCTCTACAATGATGGCTGTTCCTATAAGTACACTTATTGGTAAATATGTGACTACCACTGCTCTACCCCTATTTATTGGTTTTACTATTTGTGGATTATTTTCTATATTGATCTTGATTTATTTAAAAATACATATAAAAAAATAATTTTTACATAAATAATAACTGAATTTAAGATATATCGATATTATGCAAAGACACTCAAAGAATCATAAAGAGGCACAAACAGTAAAGGTCAAATTTTGGAGAGAACGAAGTTCCTACAAGTTAGATAAAATCCCTTTATAAGTCAAAAAACTAGGTGTAATGGACAAAAAGGAGGCTGATTTAGGTTGATATTTTCCAAGTGGACAAAAAGAAGGCTGTATTTTTCATTTATTTTTGGATATAAAAAAATGTGTTATTAACTTTGCTTATCAAGAAAAACGGAAACAGGCTCTGCTGGAGAGCAACCTGTC
>JADGEA010000434.1 GCA_016744615.1 Flavobacteriaceae bacterium | reverse complement strand
AACACCTTTTTCAGATGTATTTGAGTGGGATATCAAAATACTCAAGGCACTTACTAACAGGTATATTGAAAATACCATACTTACCAATAAAAGAGAAGATGCATGGATAACTGATGGAATTCAACTATATATAATGATCAAATATGTTGAGCAATTTTATCCTGAAATAAAAGCTGTTGGAAATATTTCAAAAATATGGGGTATTAAAAATTATACTATTTCAAAATTAGATTTCAATCAAAAGTATCCGTTTGTTTATCAGTTTTCAGCAAGAAAAAATATCGATCAGTCTTTGACCACCAGAGCTGATTCCCTTTCCAATTTCAACAGAAAACTTGCAAGTAAATACAAAGCTGGTTTAGGATTACAATACCTAGATAAATATCTTAAAGATAGCATCATAAAAAATAGTTTAAATCAATTTTATAAACTGAGTCTGGTTAAAAAAACCAACAGCACCAGCCATGATTTTGAAAATATCCTAAGATCAAAAACCAACAAAGATCTGGACTGGTTTTTCAATAACTATGTTCAAACAAATAAAAAAATTGAATATACCATTGACAAAATAGAAAAACAAAAAGATTCCGTTAAGGTAACCATTAAAAATCTTAGAAATTTTAGTTCGCCAATTACCTTATCAGGAATAAACAAAAAGAATCTTATTTTTGAAAGATGGATTGAAGGTATTGATTCTTTCAAAACAATAACTGTCCCAACAAAAGATGTTAAGAGTCTGGCTTTGAACTATGGTTATTCTTATCCTGAATTGAATTTACGAAACAACTGGAAAAGAATAGATAATAAGCTACTTAACAGACCTTTAAAATTAACTTTTTTTAAAGATGTGGAGGATCCATATTACAACCAGTTATTTTACAATCTATACTTTGGATATAATTTTTACGATGGACTTATTTTAGGACCTGAACTATATAATCAGGCAGCCATAAAAAAGAAATGGTTATTTAAAGCCACTCCAAAATACGGTTTTAAAAGCAAAACAATCACAGGATCAGGGTCTTTTGCATTTCAGCATTTGCCAGAAAACTCATCTATTTACAAATACAGGGCCGGAATTGCAGCTTCTAAATCACATTACAATAACGATTTAACTTTCAATAAAGTAACTCCTTTCTTCATCATTGATTTTAAAAGAAAAAGCCTTAGAGATGTTGGTGGAAAATCATTGATGGCCAGATATGTACTCGTAGATAAAGAAATACCATTAGAAATAGAAAATCCTGAAATATACAAGTATAATGTATTCAATATCAGGTATAGTTATTCTAAACCCGATATTATAAAAGACCTGCGTTATTTTGCTGATTTTCAATACGGGCAAGACTTTAGCAAAGTATCTTTAGATTTTCGATATAGAAAATTAACCGATAGATACAGACAATTAGATTTTCGATTATTTTTTGGAACATTTATTTTTAATAATACAGAATCTGACTTTTTCAGTTTTGCTTTAGACAGACCGAGTGATTATATGTTTGACTTGAATTATTTGGGCAGATCAGAAGAATCAGGATTATTTAGCCAGCAGATTATTATTGCAGAAGGAGGATTTAAATCTATTTTTGAAAATCAATTCTCCAACCAATGGATGCTAAGCAGCAACGCAAGTATAGGATTATGGAAATGGCTAGAATTATATGCCGATGTTGGTCTTGTAAAAAATCATAATCAAAGTACTCTTTTTAGATATGACAGTGGTATTCGTTTAAATTTTATTCATAATTTTTTGGAGTTTTATTTCCCTATTCAATCCAGTTTAGGATTTG
>JADGEA010000202.1 GCA_016744615.1 Flavobacteriaceae bacterium | reverse complement strand
GAGGTACTTGCAAGAATTCCAGTTGAAATCAATCCGGTTCTTTTAAGAAAATCTCTTCGTTCCATTTTTTATAATTTGGGTTCCCATCCTTTTTCATATTCTCTTGACCACAGTTTCATTGCGTCTCTGTCAAAAATTCTTCCTGATTGCTCATCCACTTCAAAAGATTTTCCTATTCTTGAAGAAATATTTGCGTAATGGGTAAGCATTTGAGAAATTGCTCCTTGCTCTATTGGAGATGTAAGTTTTTGCTTTCCTCTTATGGTTTCAAAAAAGTTAACAGCATGTCTTGTTGAAAGACTTCCGCCACCTCCAAGACCAACACCACCCTCTGTACCATTTATCTTCTTTTCTTTTAGGAGTTTTCCTTTAATATCGAATAATTGATAACCACCTCTATCAATCATTACTGAACCTTTGGAACCGTAAATTAATGTTCCCCTACCTTTACCATATTTATTATACCCATTTCTACTTCTGCCATCCCATTGGATAACTTTGTTGTTTGGAAATCTATAATTGGCTTCCATTGTATCATACATTTCCCATCCATCTTCTTTGTATTGATATTTACCCGAATAAACATCTACATATTCAGGATATTTAACATTTAATGCCCAACGTGCAATATCTAACTCATGTGTAGCATTATTTCCCATTTCGGCTGTACCAAAATCCCATCCGTACCAATGCCAATTATAATTCCATGTGTCATGGGTATAATCTTTTCTTGGTGATGGGCCCTGAAAAAGATCCCAATCCAAACCAACAGGTGGAGCAGCTTTTATAGGAATTGGAACTTCTCCTCTGGAGTTGGTATAAAAAGCTATTGCCTTGTAGGTATCACCAATAATTCCATTATGAATATCTTTGATAATCTCAGCTGACTCTAATGAAGATCTTTGTTGATTCCCCATCTGAACTACTTTGTTATATTTTTTTTGAAAAGCAACAACTATTTCATTTTCATCCGGATTATGGCTGCAAGGTTTCTCTAAATAAACATGTTTCCCTGCTTCCATTGCCAGACAAGCACCTGGAGTATGCCAGTGATCTGGTGTAGCAATAAATAATGCATCTAAGTTTTTATCTTCCAAAACTTTACGAACATCATTCTCCAATTTTGGTTTATTGCTTATTTTTCCTTCAAAACGTTTGGCAGCCTTCTCTCTTTGGCTTTCCATTACATCGCATAAATACAATAATTTAACATTGCTCTCTTTGCGTTCTATTGCTTCAATATATCCTCCAAGACGTCTTCCCAACCCTTGAATGGCTATATGTATTCGATCATTTGCTCCAATGATATTTTTATAACTTTTTGCAGACATAGCATTTAAGCTACCACTTGTAAAGGCTAAACCAACAGCTCCTGCAGATGCCTTTCTTATAAAATCCCTTCTATTAGAACCCATAATTTATTTATTTAAATTTTTAATTTTAATATTTCTGAAAGAAACAAAATCTCCATGGTCTTGTAGTAAAATAAATCCTTTATCAGCTTCTCCAAAGTTTGGCCATTTAACATATTTACTCTCCGCAACTAATTTGCGAAAATCTTTGCTTTTACGTTCATATTCTAATACTTTCATTCCGTTTAACCAATGTTCAACATGGTTATTTTTTGAAACTATTCGAGCATTATTCCATTCACCAATCGAGTTTACAGGTTTTTGGGTATCTGCTTTGATTAGATCGTATAAAGAGGTAATTGTTCTGCTCCCTTCATGGTTTCCCATTTTGGCATCCGGGTGCTCTTTATCATCCAGAATTTGATATTCCAAACCAATAGAAGAACCTGGGCCTTTATTAGTCTCAGTGTCAACATAATATTTAATTCCGCTGTTGGCTCCTTTTGTGATTTTGAAATCAACTTTTAGTTCAAAATCACCGTAGGGTTCTGTGGTTACAATATCACCGCCGGCTCTTGATTCTCCTCCGCCAGAAGCTAAAACAGAGAGCACACCATCTTTGATCACCCACCCCTTTTCAGGGAATTTATCTAATCTTGCACCTCTCCATCCATTTGTAGTTTTTCCATCCCATAATAATTCCCAACCATTTTTCTTTTCATCAATGGATAATTTGTTGGTTGTGGTTATTGGAGTTAAGGTAGATTTTTTTGAATATATAGAAACATTATCAGTGATGATCTTTACATTCTTCCAAATAATTTCAGTACCCTCTTTATGATCTTTACCAATACCATGAACCTGTAAACCAATAAATCCACTAGCAGTTTTATCATCTATCAAATAAGCTGCAGGCACATCATTGATCCAAGTTTTAAGGGTGTCACCAATTGCTTCTATACGGTAATGATTCCAATCATTTTGTTTAAATGCTTTTTGTGCAGCCTTATTATTTTCCAAGGTGTTTAACCATCCTCTTCTTGCTTCATCATAAATACCGGCACTCCAGGCTCTTTTTGAAGGATCAATTTCTATCTGATAACCGTGTACCCTTCCTTTGTTGTAATAAGGAAAACTGTTACTTCTGATCTGAATTCCGGAATTCATCGAAGGATCTACTTTGTAATCCAGTTCCAGAATAAAATCACTATACATTTTATCAGTTGTTAAAAATGAATTGGGTGTATTATGAACTGTTGAACCAACAATGGTACCATCTACCACTTTGTAATTTGCTTTACCATTTAATTGAGTCCACCCACTAAGCGTTTTTCCATCAAACAGATCTACCCAAGGTTCTATTGGTTTATTTTCTTGACAGCTAGTTAAAAAGACTGTTATTAAAAATGCAAACAGGCTAATAACTTTAATTGATTTTAGATTATTTTTCATGCTATATATTAATTAAGATTTAATGATTTTTCAATTCCATATGCCAGACCTCTCAATTCTGCAAGGCCTCGTAGTCTTCCAATTCCAGAATAACCCGGATTGGTTTTTTTATGCAGATCATCCAGCATTTGATGACCATGATCAGGTCGCATTGGTATGATGGCATCTGATCTGCCTTCAGCTATTCTTCTTTTTTGTTCTAACAATACTTCTTTTACAACGCCATACATATCCACATCTCCTTCTAAATGATTTGCTTCATAAAAATTACCGTATTCATCTCTCTGCGTACTTCTAAAATGTAAAAAATGTGTTTTATCTGCAAATCGTTTAAACATTTGCACTAAATTATTTTCTGGAATTACGCCTAAAGAACCAGTACAAAAAGTGATACCATTATTTCTGCTCGGTACCTGGTCAAAAAGGTAAGCATAGTCTTCTTCGGTACTTACAACTCTTGGTAATCCCAAAATAGGATATGGGGGATCATCAGGGTGAATGCACATTAATACCTTATTTTTTTCTGCGACAGGAATGATCTCCTTTAAAAAGGAGACTAGATTTTCTTTTAGTTTTGCGGCATCTATATTTTTATAAGTGTCTAATATAGTTTGAAACTGTTCTAAACTATAACCTTCTTCTGCGCCAGGGAGGCCTGCAATAATATTATTTACAAGTTTTGTTTTATCATCTTCCGAAAGGGCTTCAAAATACTTTTTAGCTTCAACTTGTTGTTTTTTGGAATAGGTGTTTTCTGCTCCAGGTCTTTTAAGTAAATAAAGTTCAAAAGCAGCAAAAGCATTTACATCAAAAAGAAGTGCTTTAGAGCCATCTTCTAATTCAAAATCTAGTGAAGTTCTTGTCCAGTCTAAAACCGGCATAAAATTATAGCAAACAATAAATATGCTACAACTTGCAAGATTTTGTATGCTTGTTTTGTAGTTTTCGATATGGGTTTGATAGTTACCGGTTTTTGTTTTGATATTCTCATGTACAGGAATACTTTCTACAACACTCCACCGAAGTCCTTTATCCTCTATTTCTTTTTTGCGTTTTTCTATTTCAGAAACTGTCCATACTTCACCATTTGGAATATGATGTAAAGCAGATACAATTCCGGTTGCACCGGCTTGTTTGATATCACTAAGCTTTACGGGATCATTAGGCCCGTACCATCTCCAAGTTTGTTCCATAAATTTATATTTTATTTAAACACCACTAAAAGCACTAAAACCACCATCAATAGGAATAACAATTCCTGTAACAAATTTAGACGCTTTTGAGCATAAATAATGAATGGTTCCGTTTAATTCTTCTGCTTCACCAAATCTTTTCATGGGTGTATTTTGAATAATTGTATCTCCTCTTTTTGTATAGGATCCGTCTTTGTTAAGTAAAAGATCTCGGTTTTGATTTCCAATAAAAAACCCTGGAGCTATTGCATTCACACGCAATCCGTCTCCAAATTTTAAAGCCAGTTCAACTGCCATCCATTTTGTAAAATTATCAATAGCCGCTTTTGATGCAGAATAACCAACAACCCTTGTAATTGCCTGCATGGCAGTCATGGAAGAAATATTAATGATATTACCAAATCCTTGATTTGCCATAGTTTCTCCAAAAACCAGGGAAGGCAAAACGGATCCGTCTAAATTGAGTTCTGAAACCTTTCTAAAATCGTCCATTTTCAGATCAAAAATAGTTTGATCTTCTCCTATGGTTGCTCCTGGCATATTTCCGCCGGCAGCATTTATCAAGACATCCATTTGGTTCCACTTTTCCAAAATTTTTTCTCTTGCTGTTTCCAGATCTTTTTTATCGAGAACACTTCCTGAAATTCCAATAACATCCGGACTGATTTTTTTTAATTCTAAGATTCTTTTTTCTACACTCTCAATATTTAGATCTAGAATTGCAATTTTTGCACCATGAGAAAGCAAATGTGTTGCCATGCTACCTCCAAGTGCACCTGCCCCTCCGGTAATAATGATTACTTTATTCGTAATATCAAATAAATCAAGCTGTTTCATAAAATCTATTTTTGTATTAAATCAATCTCAAGTTTATAAAATATAAATCTTCCGTTTGCGTTCACGAATTTAGACTAAAAAAATAAAAGCACAAAATAAATTCATAAAAAAATAAAAAATTTAACTCAATGAAATCAATACATTTAAGTTTTTCGTGTGCGCAAACATTTTTTTTGTTTATCTTTAAATATTTAATATATTTGAAGGATGAATATCAAAAAAGAATTCAATTGAAAAAGAATAATGCACCAATTAAAATTAAGGACATTGCCAGAATAGCAAATGTTTCTGTTGGAACAGTAGATAGAGTACTGCATAACAGAAGCGATGTATCTGACAAAACCAGAGAAAAAGTTCTTAAAATAATTGATGAACTTGGTTATAAAACAAATATTATTGCCAAAACTTTAGCCTCTAAAAATCAGATCATTTTTTCTGTTTTGATTCCAGAAGAAGATGAATATAGCAGTTACTGGCAAAAACCCTTATTCGGAATAGAAAAAGCAGAAGAGGAGCTGGCAACTTTTGGAATTGAGATCAAAAAATATTTTTTTAATTTTTCTGATACAAAATCTTTTAATGAACAGGTAAATTTATTACTAATAGATAAGCCAAATGCTGTTGTATTTGCACCGATTTTTAAAGAAGAATCCTTGTCTTTTACAAAGGATTTGAATGACCATAACATTCCTTTTATTTTGGTTGATTCAAATTTGGAGGATGAACATAACAGAATTGCCTATATAGGTCACGATTCTTTTCAAAGTGGTGTTGTTGCTGCAAAATTAATACAGACGAGGATTGATACTTTAGATAATGTACTATTGGTAAACTTGGTCTTGAATGCAAAAGACCTGAATCATTTAAGTGAAAGATCCAACGGATTTAGGTCGTTTTTTACGGAGCAAAAAAAATCAGGTGCAATTGTTGAATTAAATATCCATGATCTGGATAAAGAGATTATTGATAAAAGATTAACCCAAACCTTTAGTGATGTGTCTAATATCAAGGCAATTTATGTTACCAATTCAAGGGTTCATTTGATTGCAAATTATTTAGAAAAACACCATTTAGATCAAAAAATTGTTTTGGTAGGATATGACCTTATCGACAAAAACATTGCCTATCTAAAAACGGATACCATTGATTATTTAATCTCTCAAAACTCTGTAGAGCAAGGGTACAGGAGTGTTATGCGTTTGTTTCAATCTGTAGTTTTAAAAGAAAATATTGAAAAAATCACCTATTTCCCGATTAACATTATTATCAAAGAGAATTTAAAGTATATCCATAATTTTTAATAGATATTTTTTTGTGCTAAAGAAGAATGTGGTCTTTGAAAATCATTTAGACTAACAGGGATAAATAGGATTATTTCGCAAAGGATCGCAAAGAAAAACTAAGTTTCACAAAGGTTTTTTAAGCTGAACAAGAATTCAAGTACAATTAATAATAGAATTCCATATTATGGGGGAACTATAATTTAACTCTTTTCCATCTCATGGTTCCTATCATCCATTTTGGTAAAGATTTATCAGGATCTCTGTTCTTTAAATTAAAATTCCATCCTAACTTTTTAACAATAGGTAGTTTATGTGTTTCCACAAATTCAACAGGAATTCCATCAGGGTCAGAGATATAGGCAAAGTGACCGGCGGCTTCTCCCATATCAAATGAATTTGCACTATCTACTGTAAACGGGAAACCTTTTTCTTTTACTTCTTCTCTAAGCAAATCCATGCCAATGGTATCAAAACAAATATGTATAAAACCTGGATCTCCCCAGATTCGATTTTTATAAATATCTTGTCCTATATTATCAATGAGTTGAACCAGTTCAATTTGAGTTGGTCCCAACAAAGGAGCAAAACCTCCACTACGGGTTTTAGAATGCTTTAATAAAACACGTCTTACTTTTTGATCTCCTCCCGGAAGTCCTTTAAAATCATCAAAAACACCGGTTTCATCAAAAACAATTTCATCATAATCTAAAATATCCTGATATACTTTTAAAGATTCATCTATGTTACTCACGCCAATAATGGCTCCATAAATCCCACCTGTATCCGATTTGGTATTTTCGAATATGTAATCATTTTCAACAACCTGAAAGATATTATTAAATGGATCTTTTACGAAAAAATGAGGCTTCGTATCTGGTGACTTTTCAAATGCTCCAAGAATATCTAGTTTTTCGGATCTCATATAATCAAAAGCATTTTTTACATTTTTGCTTTTAATCTTT
>JADGEA010000201.1 GCA_016744615.1 Flavobacteriaceae bacterium | reverse complement strand
AATTTCTTTTACATATCGTTGTCCAAAAAGGATTGTTTCATCATCTAATGTATTTACATAACCGTATTCATTAAAGTCTTTCTCAAGACCTAAAGTATAGCTAAAATGCAACTTGTCATTAACCCGATACTGAGGTGAAACTGCGACAGAAAAATCACTTTCATCGTTATGGAGATATTTTCCTTTTCGTGCACTTAATGTTACGGCTAGTTTTTTTCTGAAATCAGTAGATACATAACCCTCTACTTCCGCTTCAGGATTTTTAACCCAATATCTACCTTCTGTTCTAGGTTCAAAATAATCGATTCTTTCCCCTATATTACTGCCAACATCAAATCCAAATGTAAGTTGTTTCTTTGTTGTGAAATTGCTAAACAATCTTACATAATTTCCAGTATAAACACTTGGTGAAAATCTTCTAAAATATCCGGTAAATAATCCAATCCTTAAATTATTAAAATGCTTGGTTGGTTTAAATATTCTATAATCTGCTCTTGCATAGATATTATTATAGTTATTTCTTCTTTGAAACCCCAAGTCATTTTTATCGTATTTAGCATCAACCAAGCTATGACTTATATTAAAACGCACATTACCTTTGGTCTTACTAAGTCTTAAATTTGAAGCAAATCCTGTGGTGTTTTTCGCATTTTCTCTAACCGTACTACTGCTAATATCACCACTTATTTTGTATGAATTTTGCTTGTTTGCTAGATTATATACCAGTGAACTTACATTGGCATCTCTAAAATACCCTTCTCTTAAAACGTTGGTGTTTACAAAACCAATAGAAGAATTCTTATTGAATTCCTGATCAATGACCAATACATTATAATTAGCCAGAGGTTCTGTTACAATTGATCTTTTAGTATCGGATAAGGTATCTTGAATTGTTGCTTTGGTTTCTTTTGTGATGGCATTTAAAACTGCAATACCAAGCCCCTTTTTAGTTCTTCCTGTTACTTTTATGGCATTGATCACATCTACTTCAGTGGGATTGTTTATAATTTCTTCATTTGGATACAAATTATCTTCTATTTCATAATGATCTACCGGACGGTTTCCAATTCTTCTGGAAAAGAATAGATCTCCTTTATTTAACAGATCGGCCCCTTCAATAAAAAACTGTCTTTGTTCGGCAAACTGTTGTTCAAAAGGACCAAGGTTAAGCGTAATATCATCAAAATCTGCCTGAGAAAAATCAGGTACTAAAGTAGCAATTAAAGTAAAATTATCTGAAATTCCATATTTCACATCCAAACCAAAAGAAAAATTAGTATCAGAAACACCGTCATAATTTCCATAAATGAAAGAGGCAAAAGGAGATAAACTCAGCCTTACTGGAGGTTTAATATTTTCAATACCTGTTAGAATTCCTGTATACTGTGTTGAATTTCCTACAGATTTATCAATTGGATTCCATGTATATAATTCACTTTTGCTTTCAATGTTTCTCCAGAAATTAATTCCCCAGATATATTTCTCTTCTTTGGAAAACCGCAAAGCGGCATATGGTAATTCCATTTCTACATACCAGCCTTTATCATCAAAACTAATTTTACTATACCATACTTCATTCCAGCTTAAATCCTCGCCATTGGCAGGTGATACCTGAGCATCAATTTGTATTCCTGCAGCAGTAACAATAAACCAAAATTCATTTTGCCCATCATTGTTAGGGTTAATTGTAAATCCAAAAGAATCAGAGGTTCCAAAATTATCTCTTTCCGTTAATTGTTTTTGAATGTTTTCAGGATTAGAATCAAACATATAACCGGCAATATAAATTGCATTATCATCATATAGTACTTTGACTTGAGTTTTTTGATCTTTTGGTTCAGGGTCACGATCACCAGGTTGAATCATAACAAACTCTTTAGCAATACTTGCATTCCGCCAGGCAATATCGTCAAGTTTACCATCAATTTTTGGGGCTTCAATAATTCTTGTAGCTTTTAATTCTTTTATTACGCTGTTTTTATTTTGAGCCAAAAGGTCAATATTGCTAAACGAAAGAAAGAAAATGATAAGAATAAATAACTTCATTAGTAAAAAAAATGAGTTTGTAATATTGACTGGCTAAAATCTTAAAAGTATAATAATTAATCTCCCAAAATAATGTTAAACTATATTTAAAATAGATTCATTTATTCCTTTGTAACAATTGTTTAACTCCATAAAAAAAATAGAAAGAGTCATCTTTGTTTCTCAATTAAATACTTACTTTTGTAAGGATTTAATCGAAAAAATATAAATAATGAATTTACACGAATATCAAGGAAAAGAATTATTAAATAGTTTCGGTGTAAAAATACAAAGAGGTATTGTAGCCGATAATCATAAAAAAGCTGTTGATGCAGCAAAACAATTAGCTGCTGAGACGGGTACAGGTTGGTGGGTCATAAAAGCTCAAATTCATGCAGGAGGAAGAGGTAAAGGTGGAGGAGTGAAACTTGCCAAGAGCCTATCAGAGGTAGAAAATATTTCAAAAGATATTATTGGAATGATGTTAAAAACTCCTCAAACTTCTGCAGAAGGAAAGAGAGTAAATCAGGTTTTAATTACCGAAGATGTTTATTATCCAGGTGAATTTGAACCAGATGAATATTATATGTCTGTTTTATTGAACCGCGCAACCGGAAGAAATATGATCATGTATTCTACAGAAGGAGGTATGGATATTGAATCAGTTGCCGAAAAAACACCACATTTGATCTTTACGGAAGAAATTGATCCTGCTACAGGAATTTTGCCATTTCAAGCCCGTAAAGTTGCATTTAATTTAGGTTTATCGGGTAAAGCATTTAAAGAAATGACCCAATTTGTTACTTCTTTATATCAGGCTTATATTGGATCAGATGCTTCATTATTTGAGATCAATCCGGTTTTAAAAACTTCTGATGATAAGATTTTGGCTGTTGATTCTAAGGTTACTTTAGATGACAATGCTCTGTTCCGTCATAAAAGTTATATCAATTTACGTGATCTTCGCGAAGAAAATCCAATTGAAGTAGAAGCAAATGCCGTAGGATTGAATTATGTTGATCTGGATGGAAATGTTGGTTGTATGGTAAATGGTGCCGGTTTGGCAATGAGCACCATGGATTTGATCAAACAATCGGGTGGAGAACCTGCTAACTTTCTTGATGTTGGTGGTACTGCTGATGCAGAAAGAGTAGAAGCAGGGTTTAGAATTATTTTAAAAGATCCTAATGTGAAAGCTATTTTGGTAAATATATTTGGTGGTATTGTACGATGTGACAGAGTAGCACAAGGTATTGTTGATGCCTATACAAATATGGCAAAGGCAGGAGATGCGGTTAAAATACCTATCATAGTTAGATTGCAGGGTACAAATGCTAAAGAAGCAAAAGATTTGATTGATGCCAGTGGTCTAGATGTTATTTCGGTTGTTGAATTTAAAGAAGCTGCTGATAAAGTTCAGGAAGTTCTTGGATAATAATTTTACTAATTATATAAAAAAAAGACTTGATTTTTCAAGTCTTTTTTTGTTTTTATAACCCATAATCATTGAAATTATCCAAAAGAATAAAAAATAACCTCTAATGAATAATTTTCATTATTCACTATAAATTGCAATATCTATACACTTTTTCGGCTAATTTCATATTACCCATTTCCACTATGCTAATATATAATAATCACTAAATTTAAAAAAAATAAAAAATATTTCATTTTTTTAAATTCATAATTATCTCAAAACAAACATTTATATAATACTATTAATCAGAAGTGTATGGTTTTAAAATGGAAAGTTAAACTAAGGTGTTAAAGACCTCACCATAAATGGGTATTTTTGAATCTCCCACTTTTTACTATTGTTTTATAATGTATTTCATGCTTACATTTGAAGTGTAAATCGGAAATAACAATACCGGTTTATTTCTTTAACAATTTTTAGTTCTTAAATTTTATAAGTTTTTAATATGATCTAGTTTTTAATTAGATTGAGATCCTTTCCGGAAAATATGATCTTAATTTTAATTATCTGAAATACTATAACTACATATCTTTAAATTTATTGTTTACTTACCAATTTTAACAATTTCCTAACAAGTACAGAATTCATTTAGAGTTCAATTTTATAACTTAAAAATTTCAATCATGAAAAAGATAACTTTAGTATTATGTTTAAGTTTTGTTGGGTTAATAGGAATGGCACAACAAACCGAAAGTTCAAAAAATTCAACTGATTCTTTTCAGGAAGAAAACAGTATCATTATCAAAATTAAGGATCACCAAGAGGTTGTTACCGTTGAAAAGACTTTGATCAATACAAATGATTTTAATAGATCTGTTGAGATCAATTATAACAACCATGAATTGGTTCACAATACCATCACAACATCAAAATATGATTTTAAATTAAATCAGGAAGCTTTTTCTTATGAAGAAGGTGTTGCCTATGATGACTATACTTTAAACTACAATTTTAATCCAATGACCAATGGATATGAAATGGCAACTGCCTGATAAGTAGCAATTAAGTAAAAGTTATCTCTAAAGTAAAAAATAAACCTAAAATTTAAAATAATTTAAAAATTAATATCATGAAAAATACAATTTTAATCATCGCAATCACATTAATAAGTTTAACAGGTTATGCACAATCTAATAGTTCTGTCAATCTAGCTAAGATTACAAAATATGTAACCACATATCCAAATGGTGAGGAAGCTATTGCCATAGTTGAAAATTCAAGCACAAATGTATTAAAATTGTCATCTGCAGATAATTTTTATAAATATGAAATTTTGGAAACTGCAACTCATGAAATGATTCACAGATCAGATAACAGAGGTAAAATGTGTGAAATTGATAAAACAAAATTAGATGATGGTACCTATACTTTAAAGGTTTACACCAAAGACTTTGTAATAACTTCTGATATTACTATTTCAAATAGTTAAAAAGGAAAACAATAAAATTCAATTACTAATAAATAAAATAATAGAAATGAAAAATACAATTTTAATCATCGCAATCACATTAATAAGCTTAACAAGTTTCTCACAAACAAACAACTCTTCAAACAAAGGGAAAGTTACTAAATATATTACTAATTTTCCTAACGGAGAAGAAGCCATAACAATTATTGAATCAGAAAACTCCAATATCTTAAAATTATCTTCGGCTGATAATTTTTATAAATATGAGATACTGGAGCTTGCAAATCACGAATTGGTTCACAGATCAGGAAATAAAGGTAAAGTTTGTGATATTGATAAAGAAAAATTAGAGGATGGTAATTACACATTGAAAGTTTATACCCAAGATTTTGTCATAACATCTGATATTACAATCAACAATCAAAAAGAGGGGGATTCTTAATCTGGTAGAATCAACTAACCAAACACTATTATATTCAAACTACGAGTTCAGTTATTAATCATAAGGGTTCACAAATAAGCAAAAAATGGAAAAATTAAAACTATACACCATCGTTATCGCTATGACATCAATGCTATTTATTGTAAATAAAATGAATGCACAGTCATTTGATCAATTGGATAAAAACCCACATGACATAGCCTATTTTAAAAGCAATGAAGCAGCAAGTCCGCAAATAAAAGTTGTGTACGGAAGACCTGAAGCAAAAGATGAAGTAATATTTGGAACACAGATACCATTTGGAGAAGTTTGGGGAACAGGATCTAATGAAGCAACTGAAGTTAAGTTTTATAACGATATCATGTTTGGAAATAAATATGTAGAGGCAGGAACCTATGTTCTTTATACCATTCCAAATAAAAATTACTGGACAATTATTTTGAGTAAACAATTGGATACATACGGTTCATATTTCTATAATCCGAAGAATGATATTGCAAAAATAGAAGTGCCTGCCGGTGAAGGAGAGATGTTAAGTAATTTTTCAATTACATTTTTGGCAAAGAGCTACGGATCTCAAATGGTCTTAGGCTGGGGTAAAACCCGAATTAAAATACCATTATATACAGAACAAAGTTTGATTACGAAATTATAATTATATACAAAAAAAAGGGATTACATTATATAAGAAAAAGGGGATTAATTGAGAAAGCAGGTTTGTCTAATTTATTTAGATAGACCTGTTTTTCATTTTATAAGTATCTTCCATATGGCAAATATCACATTTTCCAAACCATTTATATCTATGCATGGCTATTTTATCATAAATAAAATCTCTAAACCTTTTTGGTATAATTTTTAAAAAGTAGAATAACCCCCAAATTCCTCCAATTTTTTTTAAAATAAGAAGTACAGCAGTAGATTTTTTATAAATTAAATTACCATCAATAAGGACAATAGAATTTAACACAGTATTTTTGTCGTATAATTGTAACAAAAGTTTAGCTGCGGCGTCTGATTGTAAGGAAACAAATAAAAACTGTTTTTTGGAGTCGTGTTTTATGATAAACCGAATAGTTTTATAACATAAATTACACACTCCATCATAAAAAATAACAGATTTATTTTTTGTTTTAATCATTTCTCAAAAATAAATTAAAATAATGATCAAACTTGTAAATCTTCATAAATCTTACCCAATGGGTAAAGAATCTCTTCATGTTTTAAAGGGTTTAAATCTTCATATCAAAGAAGGAGAATTTGTTTCCATTATGGGATCTTCGGGTTCTGGGAAATCTACTTTGTTGAATATAGTAGGTTTGTTGGACAGTCATGATGAAGGAGAATACTATTTAAATGGACAAAAAATTGAGAATCTTGATGAAAAAAAAGCAGCTGGATTAAGAAATAAATTTTTAGGATTTATTTTTCAGTCTTTTAATTTAATTACCTATAAAAATGCTTTAGAGAATGTTGCATTACCTCTTTATTATAAAGGGGTTGGAAGGAAAGAACGTCAAAAAATTGCAATGGAGTATTTAGATAAGGTAGGCTTAACAGAATGGGCAAACCATTTGCCAAGTGAACTGTCTGGTGGGCAAAAACAAAGAGTTGCTATTGCTAGAGCCTTGGTAACCAGCCCAAAAGTAGTTTTGGCTGATGAGCCAACAGGAGCTTTGGATTCTTCTACTTCAAATTCTGTAATGGAATTATTAAAAGAGATCAATCGTGAAGGAATGACT
>JADGEA010000016.1 GCA_016744615.1 Flavobacteriaceae bacterium | reverse complement strand
ACGGTACCGTTTACCGTACAAATTGCGTATTTTGTACCTGTAAATTCAGCAAAAAGTTTGTTAAATTCTCTTTCTTTTGGTCCGTTATATGACCAAACACCACTATTTAAAACCTCGATAAGGCCTCTTTCTTCTTCTTTTCCCCAAACAGGCCAAGCTGGCCAGGGGTTTTCTTTTGTATTTTTTAATGGTGCCCCTCCGTTAATTGCTAATTTCGTCATTGAAAAAATATTTTAATGGTTTTTTCTTTTTATATCAGATTCCAACCTTCCACTTTTAATTCTGCCACTGCGTCTGATCTAAAAGTTGCGACTATTGTTCTCTTTTCGCCAGCCAGTAAACTAATAAAATTATCATCCCAGAATACAGGAAGAATAATTTCTCCACTTTCTTTTTCAACCAATTTGAGATTGATCAAAAATGCTATTTTATCACTATTATTTTTTAAATCAATAGTGAATTTTTGTTCTCTATCTGATTTTTTATGTTTGCTATTAACTACTAATTTTACTTTAGGTAATGTGTTAAGTAAAGTTAGATCTGCATATTCCTTACTCGGAGTATGATAGGCGAAATCACCAAGATCTGCTTTATAATCCAAAGTTTCTTCTTTGGTTGAAAGCCAGTAAAAATTATTACTTATTTCTATTTTCTCTCCATCAAATAGTCGAAGATCCATGAAATATGTACTTGTTAAATTTTGAATCTCTTCCATTTCAAAAATAGATTTAGAAGAATCTTTTAGAGCACTTGTTGCAATGTTTTTTTCAAATAACAGATTAGATTTAATATCATAAACACGAATTTGGGCTTGCAAATTATTGGCATCATATAAATAATCATTAATCATATAGATTTGATTATCCCCATAATTGTATATTAAACTCAAAGGTAAACATGCCTTTTGAGTTGCATAAAATGCTCCGGTAGGATTTAAATAATAATCATATAATTGCCAGTACATTTTTGGCCATGCTGCATTCAACATCCATTGAATAACTCCGGTAGACCTTTTTTTATGAACTTGAAAAGCCTCAAACATAGGGCGCATTAATTCATAATTCATAGCCTGAGATTTTTTATCAAAATCTTCAAGAGAATCAGCTTTTCCATAACGTTCAGAAATTGCTTCTGTAAAACGACTTAGATTAGCAAACTCATATCTTCCACAATGGAAATCCCAAACATCACTTATTGGCCAAAGTTTGTCTTTGGGAATCATTTTTTTTAAACTATCAATTTGAGGAACTTGTGCACCTGGCCCTGTTTCAGTATTGAAACCGTAAGCACCTCCTAGATGTGTATTTACATACCAATATACAGGAGCTGTATATGCATATGGACCCAACATTTTTACCCCAGACGAACCGCTTATTTCACTAATTACATCTTCGGTACCAATAACATGTTGATCGGAACCAACACCACCAGTTGAGTTTAAATAAGGACGTAAAGGATCATATTTTTTAAAAGTATCAATATATTTTTGTTCTAATTCTGTAATTGGTACTTTATCACTGGCTACAGTCCAGACAAATATACTTGGATGGTTACGCAACCAGATTACTTGCTCTTCCCATGCTTTACTAATATGATCTATGTGCTCAGGTAAATAAACTCCACCAAAACGTTCATTAACAGGTACACCCATATGAATTTCATGTTCCCAATGACAACTCCATCCCACCATTAGTAAAATACCATGCTCATCGCATAGGTCATATAGTTTATGGTCTTTACCCCAAAAGCCTTCCAGTCGTACGCAATTCAAATTCATTTGTTTTACATACTTGATTTGTGTTTCAAGACTTTCATCATTATCCATTAAGAAAAGATCATCGGTCCAACCTCCTCCTTTGATCATCACTTTTTGTCCGTTTACTTTATATCCACGGTGAATTTTATCCAACCAGTAATCTTCAAACTCACGAATTCCAAATCTTGTTTGTGAAGCATCAGAAATAGTACCATCAATTTTAAATTCTAAGTTTAAGTTATATAAATCAGGATCACCTAAGTGAATCGGCCACCAAAGTCTAGGATTTTGGAAATTCAATTGTGCATATTCTTTTGCTGAAAACTCTACTAGTTTTTTGCTATTTCCTTCTACAGTAACGGTTTGTTCAAATGAAACAGATTCAATTGCACCTGTTAAAATTCCAGTGATTGGTTGATCTGTATAATTTACAAGTTCCGCAGAAACGGTTAGATCTGCTTCTTTTAAAGTTTCTTTATTTACCTTTGTTAGTACAAATGGTTTTTCAATTCCAACTCCTGCATTCAAATGAAGTGTTACTGGTCTGAAAACTCCCATATTCCCATCTGGTGGTGAAGGATTCCAATCCACATAACCAATACTAAAATCACCGGGTACTGGAGGTGTTACTTCAATTGCTAAAATATTGTTTCCTTCAATTGTGTTTTTACTTACATCAAAAGCAGTAATGCGGTATGTTCCATCAATCGCATTAGAATCGGCAACAAGTTTTCCATTTAACCAAACATTTGCTTTGTGGTTGATACCATCAAAACTTAAAAGAGCCGAATTATTAGCTTCTACAGTATTTAAATCAAAATTGGTTACATACCACCATGGCATTTTAAATTGCTTGGTGGATATATTTTTAAGATTTTTTCCAAAAAAGGGATCTTTGATGATGTCATTAGCTACCAATGTTCCTAAAACGGTGGAAGGTACTATTGCAGGAATCCAGTTATTTGAAATTGTCAATTCACTTGAAATTTCGGCTCCATTTTCGGATACTTCTTTTGAAGATTGTATTTTCCAGTTTTCTGAAAGATTTATATGGTAATTATTATTCATTGAGTAAGTCTTATGATAAGTTCTCAAACCTATCAGATTACCGAAATGGTATTCCAATAGGTTTTAAAAACCAAGTTACAATGTGCGAATTGAAACCTATTTGAGTAATTTTTGTAGTTTTTTAATATTTTTTGTTGCAACAAACATCATCCCTCCGCCAATTAGAATTAGAGTTGATCCAGCTGCAAGATTTGTCATTCTTTGAATTTGTGATTCGGGAAAAATCAACGCAATTGAAACGACAATTCCAAAAAATAAAATAAAGAACCCTAATGCCTGATTAATTTGATATGTTTTTAATTTCCCTTTAATTTCTCTTTGATCCATAATCGTTATTTTAAAAAATATAATAAATGAAAAACAATATTCCTAAGGATCCAATGGACCAAAGTTTTAAATTGTTCCACCAGTGTCTGTCACTTTTTTTAATGCCTTCGTAAGCATAATCATTTGGAATCATCATAACTAGGATGCCAATTAGAATAAATAAACCTAGAAATATATACTTAGCTTCTTCTTGAGAAATACCTGAAAGCCAATCGAAATTCAACATAATAATATTTTTTAGTATTAATTATTTTCTTTAGTTGCCATAATTTTTGAACTAAAAACAAGTCCTTTTAGTCTTTCTTCATCGTGAGGTTTTGTAAATAAACTAACAACAACATTTACGATAAACCCAACTACAAATGACCACCATGAAATATATAAGAAAGGATCTTCAATAGTAAAATGTTGACCTTTGGTAACGTTCATGTAAATAGCAGATCCTATACCAATAATCAATGCTGATAATCCACCCCATTGAGTAGTTCTTTTCCAAAAGATACCTAGCAATAATATAGCAAATAAAGGACCTTGGAAATACGACATAAATGTTTGGATTGCAACATACATACCAGGATATTCAGCACTTATTGGTGAAGTTGCAACACCTATTACCAGTAAAACCAAAGTTGTAATTCTACCAACATTTAATAAGTGTTTATCACTTGCATTTTTGTTAATATAAGGTTCGTAAATATCTTTTGTAAAAAGCGTTGCTGTAGAATTCAATAATGAATCTACACTTGACATTAATGCCGCAAAGAAAGCTGCGAACATTAATCCGATCAATCCAGGAGGAAGCACTTCTTTGATCATTGAAGGTAATGCTTTATCACCGTCTTCCAAACCAGGAATTAGTGCAACAGCAATTAAGCCAGGGAATAAAACTAATATTGGAATAAACATTTTTAATGCCGAAGCAAAGATCATACTTGCTTTAGCATGCCATTCATTTTTAGCAGTAAGTGTTCTTTGTATAATAGATTGATTCCCTATCATATAGGCATTAGACATAACAAAGGTAAGGCCAAATAATATGCCAGTCCATGGAAAAGGAGAGCCCGATTCTGCTGTTTGAATAATATCAAAATGACTTCTGTATTCTGGTCCCATATTTGTTACTTTATCTACTAAAGCATGCCAACCACCAACAGCGTCTAAACTTAAATAGATTAGTGCAAATCCACCCACAAACATAATCACCATTTGCACTACATCTGTCATAATAACCGCGGTAATACCTCCAAAATAGGTGTAAAGTCCAACTACAGTAGCAGTAGCAAGAATAGATGTCCAAATTGCCCAGCCCATTAATACGTTTAGAAGTACTGCACTGGCCCAAAATAATACGCCTAAATCAAGAGCAAAAAATAAGATCCAGGTAACGGAAGCAATAGTTCTTACTGTTGGGTTGTATCTTCTTCCTAAATATTCCGGAATGGTATACATGCCTCCCCGCCAAAAATAGGGGATAAAAATAAAGGCTGCTAAAAGCATTGCAGGTACAGAACCAATCCAGTCAAAATTTCCAACTGAAATTCCATATCGATAAGCCTGACCTGATATACCTACAAAATCAATCGCACCAATATCAGAAACAACAATGGACATACCAATTGCCCAAAAAGGTAAACTCCTACCGGCAAGAAAATAATCTTCTGAGCTATCTACAAATTTCTTAAAATAGAGCCCAAGTAGTAACATTCCAACAATATAGGCAATTACTATAAAATAATCAATTCCAGCAAGCATAGTATGTGTATTTAAATTTGTGTTACAAATAGAGTTAATAATAATATATTTTGATTATTAAATCTTATTAACTTTATATGCAATATTGACAAATCAAGGAGTTTAGGATATGTTTTTAGTGAAATTGAGTTTAGTACATGGCAAAAATATAATTATCTAATTTTTCAGCAAAATAAGTGTTAAATAATTAGATCAAAACATTGGTATTAAATATATTATAAGAATAATCTCATTTATTTCTCCAATGAAGAAACCCAATGTTAGCCTTAAAAGTAATGAATCAATCACAATCCTTAATTCACAATTTAAAGGAAAATTGAATTTAGTAAGAATAAAATTTAGTTCTTTATGTAAAGTACAAACCGTTAATTTTGAAAAAATTGCTAATGCATTTGATTCCGAGTCAAAAGCTATATCCTCACTAAGAAGGGTTCAAAGATTTGTATTTATTAACAAACCAGAACAAGCAGATTTTTATTAGAAACAACGCAGGCAGATTGAGATGAGCTTTAAAGCTATGAAATTCAGTGGGTTTTATATTAAAAAAAATACATCTTCAGGACATTGACAGAATTGGAAAACTACTGCTCTTAGTAATGATAGCTTTTGTTTGGTGTTATAAAGTTGGTATATACTTACACGAAAACACCAAAGTAATTACCATAAAAAGACATGGTAGAAAAGCTAAAAGTTTAGACGTTTTTTCAAGGTGTGTCTGGAGCTTTGTTTAGGTAACGCACTTCATAAGCATATTTAGATTGTTCTCCTGCCTGAAGTCTTTTAACGTTGGGAGTCATTTCTAGATTAATCTGTATCCGTTCAGGACTCCAGAAAAGATTAAGACTCTCAAAAATATCAGGCTTAAAACTTTGCTTCACACCAAAGCCTGATTTTTTATTAAAATAGGCAATTGCTCCTCCTTTAAGTCCTTCTTTAACTATTGCATTTTGCTCATCGCTTGGTTTAGCATTTACCCATTCTTTATTTGCTTTCAGCCAGCCATCAGCCTTGACATAGATCCCAACTTCTTCGGGATCATTTGAATCTGAACCTGCGTCATATTCAGGATGAACAAAAAAATGGAATGGTCTGGCTTCCTTAGCTTTTAATACTGTTTCAAAACGAACAGCATCGTCTACTAAACGAATTGTGCGTTTCATCTGAGCTCCATCTTTTGTAGTGAGTGCAAGAACCGTTTGTGTTGGACTTTTTTCAATAACTTCAAAAGCTAAAATATGATCACCTTTTGGCCCTTCTCCCTGTTGAACCCATTCTTCAAAACGAAAACGATCTAACGATCGGGCTGGTTTTATCACATTGCGACCTGTGGGTTTGTAGGTCATTTCAACTATTTTTGCATTACTTTCAGGTAAAACTACTACCCGCCAAAAATCATTTTCTATTAGTACCGCTTTTATGCCAGTATAAATTTTGCGCATATTATTTAAATAGGCCTCATTTTTTACATATTCATTATCCATACTAACTTTGTACTTCTCACATAATTCTGCATAGCGTGCCAGCAAGTTTTCATCTGCTCCATTAAGAGATGGTTTACAGGTTCCATTTTCATATTGCAGCTCCATGGTAGCAACACTTAGTTTGGCTCGATAAACACAGAGGGAAGCTTTTTCAATACGTGAATATACTTCTTCGGATTGTGCCAAGGCAAGGGCTTTTGTAAAATAGTTATCTATCTGACCTACCGTTTCAGCGTTTAAACATAAGGAAGCTTCGGTAGAAAAAAGAAGAGGATGTCTCTTCTCTTTTTCAATTAAATTATGATAATAGGTAAGGTAATCTATAATTGGCTGGGCAGATTCTGCATAATGCATTCGGCAAAATTCCATTGCTTCCTGCCAACTATCACGCCCAGGTTTCCAAAGGCAGCGTGACATCACATAGTTTCGAAGATCACTTAATTCTGTTGAAAAACCGTTTCCGGCAGCCTGCATAAATACACCGCGACCATTGTTGTTTGCAAAGTATTCTACGCTTTTTCCGATACTCCGTAAGTTAGGAAAAGGGAGTAGATAGCCCCTGAAATCTGTGTTGTAATGCCAGATAAAAATATTTTTCGCTATATTATTCCAGCCGTCCATGTCATTGCAGAATTCTTGGTTAAGCGAACAAGAAGGGTCGTCAATCGAGTGAAAGACGCAACATTCAATACTGCATAACTGAATCAACACATTATCGTGTGCACGAATTGTTTTTGGTGGTTTTCGGGTATATTCATAAGCATAGGTTCCGATTAATACCTCTGGATGCGTCATTTCAATGCGCTTTGCCACAGCATTTACAAAAGAAAGGGTTGCCCCCGCATGGGATTTTTCGCGCAAATCAATTGCAGCACAGGTATTACAAGTACAGTAACTGCCATTATCCTGTTGGGCAACATTGAAGTTTTTCACATTAGGGTTCTTCTCAATGGCATCCAAAGTAGCCTTAACAACAATTTCCAGTACATCTGGGTTTGTCATACATAACTGAGGTCCACCGCCATGCATTTCTAGCACCCGTTTTCCATTTACCAGAGCATAATATTCAGGATGTTCTTTTCCGTAAGTGGCAGGCGGAACTAGACGAGCTACATTATGCCCTACTAGTTTAAAACCGGTAATGCCACCGAGTTCTTCGGTACCAGCAATTGTATTTGTATGTAATTGTGCTGCAAATGCAGGGTTTTGATTTGTTTCACCATAATAGGACCATCGAAATGCAAATGGAGGTACATAGCTATAGTTACGTCCTTTTATTCTAAAGTCCTTGTCTTTTCCCTCTTCTGGATAAAAGGTATGGTCATAAGTCAAATAATGTACACCGCAATATTGTTCGAAAAATTCATAAACCCCATAGAGCGTTCCACGAGGGCGCCCGCCATAAATTGCTATCTTATCTTTGGCAATATTTATATAAAACCCTTCTTCGCCCATTTTTTCAGTGTCTGCTGAAAGACCTGCATCGACAATCGCTTCAGCGCCTATTAGAATGATATTGCCTTTTTGAGTATTGGTTGTATCTATGGCTAATTCTTTTCCGGTAAACTCTTTAAAAATTCTTTGAAATTCTTGGGCAGCATAAATCTCTGATTTTGTTGCTTTTTCGCTGCAAATGATACGCTCAAATTCTGATAAATACGGGCCGTCTACGGGCAAAGAAGCCCATTCTTCTTCTGAAAATTGGGATTTTTCTTTCTGGGTGCATTGTATAAAAAAACTACTTGATATTACAATTAAAAATCCTATAATAATTATACTTCGGACTGCTATTTTTTTTCGTATTCTCATTTTTTGCTTTTAAAGTATTCAGGTTTGTGTACTTTATTGAATTTTAGATGTTTAAACTCCCTATTTTCTTAATTTTTTTTGTGAAATAATACTTTTACGGAAACTTCCTGTTTCTTAACCTCAGGTCCTTCCCAAATAACAAAAAGACTTTTTGCTAGTCCTTGCTGAAAATAATCTACATTAATTTTATGCCACCCTTTTTTCAATCCTATTTTAGAATCTAAACGCTGTGCTCTATGACCTCCGTCATTATCAATGATCTCTTTACCGTTTAAGTATAAAATAGCACCATCGTTTGCTTCTAAGTAAAAAGTGTAAACGCCTGTTTTAAGAACCTTGAGATAGCCCTCCAACTGATATCCAAAAGGGCGGTCGTCTTTAATATTATTGACATGAAAATATTCTAAGATTCCTGTTTCCAAAATTGGAGCAGCTTTTTGATCACGGGCATTCATTACTCCTCTTCCTTCTCTGTATTTATATGTAATTCCTGATTTTAGACCAGATACACTCTGAGCTTCAAGCATATCAATTTTTTTAAAATGAACTGTAGTTGTGTAACTTGGGGCAATTCCATCTACATAACTTCTAGTCTTAAAAACAGAAGTTTTTGTGATGATTATAGGTTTTGTATAGGGTTTTGAGTTTTCATTAGGTTCCGTTCCATCTAAAGTATAAAATAATTTTGCATTAGGTTCAGCTCTTACTAGTGTTACTTTTCTTGTATTTAAGAACATAATATCTTTAAAATCAATCTTTGGTGTTTTTGCATATTCAATTTTATTCTCATTTGAATATGGGCGATCCTCCTCATTTATTCCCCATTTTTTATTGGGTTTATTATCCATTTCAAAAACAATTTTTCCTCCTTTCATAATATCTGAGTTACTAAGGTAGGTTTTTGAATAAGGATCTCCATTTAATAGAGCAGATTGTATATAAACATTTTCTTTTCCATTGTTCTTTGCTATAATCTCAAATTTATTTCCATTCTCTAAATTCAAGGTGACTTTATCAAAAACTGGACTACCAATTACATAATAATCCATTCCCGGAGTAACGGAATAAATCCCCATGGCACTCATTACATACCAAGCAGACATTTGCCCAGCATCTTCATTGCCATCAATTCCATTTTGCTTATTTGCATATAGTGTTGACAATATTTGTCGTACCATTTTTTGAGTTTTCCATGAAGCTCCCGTATAATTATACAAATATGCGATGCTATGACTCGGCTCATTTCCATGAGCATATTGTCCGATGAGCCCGGTTACATCACGTACATTGATCTTGGAAAAATCTGTTTGAATTGTAAAACAATCATCTAGCCAGTTTTCAAATCTTTTTTCACCACCCATTAACTCCATCAATCCATTAATATTTTGAGGAACAAAAGTTGAATATTGATAGGCATTTGCTTCCGTATAATGACCAGTTGTTTCCATTGGGTCAAAATTGGGAACAAATTGAAAATTGCTTTTTCTTCCCACCATAAAATTCTCTTTTTTTGAAAAGGAATTCTTGTAAAAATCACCCCGCTGACTAAAATAAAGTAAATCTTTTTTATTGAAATCTTTCGCCAATCTGGTTACACACCAATCGTCATAACTATACTCTAAGGATCGTGACACATTCTGACCTTTAAGATCGTAAGGAATAAAACCGTAATCTAGATACAATTGTTTACCAGTTCGGTCTAAATCATTGGCAAGTTTTTTCATTGCCTCATAAGCTTTTGGAACATCGTAATCTCTAATTCCTTTTACATAAGCATCTGCAAGAACGGATAAAGAGTGGTATGCAATCATTGGAGCTTGCTCTCCTTCAACACCATTAAATTCCATAATCAACATTCTGCCTGAATGGTCATATCTTGATAAAAAAGTTTTAATAAATTGAGAGGTTATTTCTCTATTTATCAGGGTGTATAATGGGTGTAAAGCCCTGAAAGTATCCCATAAAGAAAAATTCGTATAGTTATCAAAATCTGTTGCAGTATAAATTTCTCCATTTTCACTACGGAATTTTTTATCCACATCCATATAAATGTTAGGATGGATCATAGCATGATACAAAGATGTATAAAATATAATTTGCTCAGTTTCTGTTCCTCCTTCTACCTCAATTTTACCCAACTCTTTATTCCATGTTTCTTTTGATAAATTTAAAATTTTTTTAAAATCCCATCCCAATAATTCTTGTTTAAGATTGTTTCTTGCTCCTTCGATACTTACCATGGAGATTCCGACCTTGAGAAGGATAACCTCCTCTTTTTTAGTCTCAAATTTAAATATTCCATTAATATTAGTACCCTTAACGGAATTGGAATTCGTCACTAGTTTATTATTGTTAATTATAGTAAACTCTGATACTGGTTTTGAAAATTCTGCAACAAAAAAAACACCATTATCAGATCCTGAAATTTCGTTATCGTTTATTGCTAAAGAGCCATTTACCAATTTTAAAACAATTGCTGATTGTTTAGATTTTGGAAAAATATACTTATGAAACCCAGTTCTAATTGTGGAAGTTAACTCCACTTTGATATCATAATCATCTAAGATTACACTGTAAAACCCAGGTTTTGCTTCTTCATTACTATGCTTAAAATGAGATTGATAGTTTTGTTTTTTATCAATAGAATTGTTTTTATCAAGAATTACCGGCATAAAATTCACATTTCCTCTGGTAGTATTTCCACCACCTGCCATTCCGCTAACATGTGTATGACTAAAACCTTTGATTATACCAGAATTCATATCTTTTTCATAATTGGAATAAGGCCCCAACTGAACCATTCCGTAAGGCATTACCGGACCTAAAAAAGTATTTCCACTACCAACTGTTCCGATAAATGGATTGACTAAATCTGAATATTCCTTATTTGTTGCATCTGAGCAACTATTTAAAGAAAGAATTGTAAAAATTAGCAGAAGAAATTTTAATATTTTCATATTTAATGTATCGAGTAAATTTTATAAATGAATCAGCTTTAATAATCAATTTCTTAAAAAAATTAAACAATTATTCGTTTTTCAGGATCCCATTCAACTTTTCTGTTTTCAACATATGATTTATGTACCATTATAACTGCAGCAGTATCTTCAAAGGCTTTTTCAATATCACAGCCGGTTGTTCCTCCATGACGAATTACATCAATCCATTCTTTCATATGTAAATGTGTAATATCCATGCTTTTACCTCCTACATTGGTTCCTACCAAACCACGTTCGGTATAATACTGCTCTGTAGCAGAGGATATTGCATCCACATTAATTTTATTATTCTTTGTATCAGGATAGGTATAAAACGGAACATCCTTACTAATCAAGCCACTGTCAATTTTATTTTTGTATTGCTGGGAATCTTTATTTGCCAGAATTTCTAGAGAATTTCCAACAGTCATACTAGCATCAGAACCCATAAAAACTCTACCTCTTGATCTACTACTTGCTAAAGAAGCACTGTAAAGCATCGTAAATTTTCTATCCGTAAATTCAAGGGCAGATTGAAAAGTGTCAGGCATATCCCTTTCTTCTTTATAATAATATATTCCTCCCGAAGAAACTACTGATTTAGGTATTCCAAAACCCATAATCTGATTTAATGTATCCACTTCATGAGAGAATAATTGACCGGCAAGTCCGGTATCATAAGCAAACCATCTTGCCCATCCATAAAATCGTTCAATACTAAATGGAACTTTAGGTGTATTTCCTAGCCATTGTTTCCAGTCAATACTGTTTATATCGCCAGGTTTGCGTTTACCGTTTCCATCTAAATGCCTTATCCAGGCTCCATGGGGAGAATTTCTATTGGTGGTGGTTTCAATAAGTGTTACTTTTCCTAAGATATTTTTTTCAATAATTTCTCTTGCCTTTTTAAAGGTTTCATTTTTACTGTTTTGATGCCCCAATTGAAAAACAACACCACTTTTTTTAACTGCTGCATAAACTTTATGCATTTCATCTTCCGTTAAGGTCATTGCTTTTTCACAGTAAACATGTTTTCCTGCATTAACTGCATCGATGGCCATTTGTGCATGATGAAAATCGGGAGTAGCAATGATTACTGCATCAATATTTGGATTTGCTAATAAATCCTGATACTTTCGATAGCGTTTTACATCGTTATTTTTTATTGGATGACCATTAGGTTGTAATCCCTCTGAAGCTATTTGGAGTCCTTTTTCAGCTCTCATATCAAAAATATCACAAATTCCAATGATCTGTACGTTTAACAGATACTGATTTTGATATCTTTTCAGTTTACTCAATGCTGCTTTATCATTTTTATTCGCCTTTTTATTGAGTTGATTATACTCATTTGGCATAATAAATCCTGCAGCTTTTAACAAAGCTGTACCTCTTCCCCCCACACCAATAATTCCAATCCGAACAAGTTTTTCGTTGCTGCCTACTGAACTAGCAGGAAGAATGGTAGGAGCATTTGTAAGTCCCAGATCTAATTGAACAACTTTATTCTTTGCTTCGTCTAAAGTTTTGTTTTTTAGATTATTATACGTAAATGCTCCTAATAAAGGCACTGCTGCTAAGCCTTTTAAAGCATCTCGACGAGAAATTAAATTGGTTAATTTCTTTTTTTTCATAATTACATTTAATTTTTAGAATACCTTTTTATCATATTATCGAAAAGATCCTTTTACCTTGATAAGGCAACTATTCCCAAAGTAATACAAAAACAATTCAATACTATTCAAATATCTTATTGCTTTTACATTAATAATTAACCTATTGATCCTTTAATTATAAAGAATACTATTGATATGTTTGGCTTGGTAATTCAAATTAAGATATGAGAAATAGTATAATTAGTTAGATAGTAACTATATCTACATCAAGAGGTTTTAAACTTATTTTTTGAAGAATAAGACCATTCATGATAATTGTAAATTGTTGTTTTTCTTCACTAAGGTTCCACAAAAGTGCTTTTTTGGCAGATGGATACCATGAAAATATAACTGGTGTATCTCCATCAACATAAGGAATATTTTTAAGTGAGGGAATAATACTTTTCTTAAATGCAAAAATATCATCAGAGGTTTCTTCCATTTCAATAAAATGATCACCCACAACCTTTGCTTCTTTCCGTACGATCAAATTATTACTCTTTGTCACTATTCTTCCTTCCACAACAGATTTTGCATCCTCGTTTGATAGAAATACCCAACCATCTGAGGTAACCTCATCAACAACTTCAAACGGAATACCGGAAGCGAGAAATAGGCTGAAAGGCTGATCTTTTCCTACTAACCTGCTATCCCAACCCCAAAAATGTTTGAACGGTCCTTTCGGTTTTAGTCCAGCAATTTCTTCATGAAGTTGAGCACTTTTTTTCATTGCTGGGGCAAGTGTTTTCCAATAATCAATAGGAAAAGATTGTAAGCCACTCATGAACATCGTGTTGCGAACATCGGTGAATAATGAAACTGTTAACTTTGCTGCCATGTTTTTTGCCGAAAGCGCATCTTTCGGATAAGTAGTCGATTCACTATAAGCAAGTTCAGGCTTAACAAATCTCATGTGAAACAGGGCAGAAAACAGTTCATCTGTCTTTCCTTTGACTTTTCCAAAATCGTTATCACCAAACATCATTTCTCCAACTCTAAACGGTACATCCTGATATTTATCAAGGGCAATACCAGATTTCTCAGCACCGAAATACATTACCATAATCCCTATTTCCATTTGAGGTGTAGCTTTTTGAAGTGTCACAAACATATCATACTCCTTATCGCAGATATATTCGACCCACGAGCGCAGAACTTTTGTAGGGTTTTGTTTTTTAACAGATTTAATTAACGCTTTCCAATCATTAGAATTGTAGTCGTATTTTTGCAGGAAATCATTTTTACAATTGTTACAAAAACAGCCACCAATTTTACCTGGAAATTTTCCAAGACGAAAATCATCATCAAGGAAAAGAATATCAAATCCTTCAGTGGCAAGTTGCTTATGTGCTTCAATATTATCTTTAATTATTGGTGGATGAATGGAAGTTCCTGAATATAAACTACCATCATAATCACATGCGTTTTTCCAATTTTTCTTTTTCTCAGATAAGGAATCATCCGATGGATCTATTGCATTTCCGGGATGCCCTAAAGGCACGGTTAGTACATGAGGATTAAACCCTTTAGATTTTAAAAAATCAGCCGATTGTTTTAATTCTTTTGGTGTGTGATACCATTTGCCTTGTAAATATGAGGCCATCCATACATCCGTAATACCCGCATTTTTCATAATACCGATTAATTCAGGGTGTTTTTTCCAGGCATCTTCTTGTAAACTAATATGAAATTGACGAACGGATTTCTGCTTTTCAAATGCAAAGATCTGACTGCTAAAAAGACTCATCCCACTAAGCATCGTTATAGATACTGCTGCATGTTTTGCAAAAACACGTCGTGTAATATGTTTTGATCCTAAATTTTCCATTTGTATTTCGTTAACAATTATTTTGATTTAGGAACTTTCAAACCACTTAAAAAGTGATTAGTTCCTACTCTTATTTATTTCCATATGTTTTTCCTTTCCAGTCATCAGTTCGGAAAGGTGATGCAGGTAAATCTGCTTCATTGTACAAATTACAAACCGGATTGGATGCCCAGGCATATCTTACTGCCACTGGATCTTTTATTTTTGAATTCCATACTATAATCTTATCTCCTTCAATTTTTGCCTTTGCCCAGATGAATTTTCTGTCTTTTCCAGCTATAGCAAAACCCTGAAGTTCTTTATCTCCTTTGGCTTTTAAACCAGCATCTATATGGTTGAAATCTATAATAATTTTATTTCCTTCTACTTTCATGGATCTGTACATCGGTCCAGAATAAGTTATATCCTTATGATAAGTTTTCGCCAATGCGTTTAATGCCAGTCGTTTGCCGACATCCTGTTTATTTTTTGGATGGATGTCTATTGCATTACCAATATCAATGGTTACCGCTACGCCTGTATTTGGTAACCTTAAAGCCATATTTTGTGCTTCTCGTAATTCTGCCCAGGAATCTTCCATAGGCTGTGAATCAATTTTTTTAAAATTTGCTAGTTGTACAAAATAGAAAGGAAAATCACCCTGACCCCATTCGTTACGCCAGTCTTTGATCATTGTACTGAAAAGATCCCGGTATTGATAAGCCCGTTCTGCATTAGATTCACCCTGATACCAGATAGCGCCTTTGATTGCATAAGGTAATAGTGGATGGATCATTGCGTTGTACAAAACACTAGGCCTGTTAGCCCCTGAATTCTGATCGGGCTTTTCGGGTAATTTGGACACATCTATTTTTATTGGATCTATTTTGTATTTCCAGTTACCAGCTAAAGTAATTGAATTATCATCAGTGGAAATTTTCATGTTTTTTCCTGGCCCATACAATCCACCAACATTACCTATATCCAAGACCTGAACTGTAATTCTATTTTTACCAATATTTACTTTGGAGGCAGGAATATTATAGACCCTCTGAATGGCTACATCTACACCTCTTCCAACTTTTTCCCCATTGAACCATGTGATATCATAGTCATTGATACCTCCCAAAGACAGTATCAGATCCTTTCCTTTCCAGTTAGAGGGGATATTAATTTCTTTACTAAACCAAACAACTCCATCTATATTTAGTCCTTGATCTTCCCATACGGTGGGTAGTTTCATTAATTTCCAATCTTTTATATTATGATCGGCATTTTGATAACCATGATCAAATGTGCCTTCTGATTTTAGAGTCTTTTCAATTTTATCCGGCCATTCATTTAATTTCTTCTTTGCCAGAAGTAGTTTTTCCTCTTCGGTATTTTTATCATTTCCTATATAGGCTACAATATCTTTAAATTCAGAGAATTCTTTTAATCTCTTACCACTCATCCAAGCCTCCACAACAGTACCACCCCATGCTGTTTGAATTAATCCAACAGGGACATTCAATTCTTGTTGTAAATACCGACCATAGAAATAAGCAACTGCTGAAAAGTTTGAAATGGTTTTAGGTGAACAAACTGTCCATCCATTACTTTTTAATTTATTTTGAGGTGTATTTGCCATTATTTTCTCCACCTGAAATAATCTTATATTTGGATAATTGGCGCTAGCAACCTCTTCTTTATCATTAATTACCTTTCCCCACCCTGCTGATACTGCCATTTCCATATTGGACTGCCCGGAACAAACCCATACTTCGCCAACCATAACATTAGTAACTGTATGTGTTTTCTCACCGTTAATTTCTAATTTATACGGACCACCGGCTAACACTGGAGACAGGCTAACTTTCCAATTTCCATCATCGTCAACTATTGTTTTTCCCTGTTGTTGATTTAATTTTACAATTACTTCTCCACCTGGTTCAGCTTTTCCCCAAATTGGAATATTTTGTTTCTGCTGAAGCACCATGTTATTTGAAAACAGCGGGTTTAATACAATATTTTTTGCCGGTTCTGTTGATGTTTGACAAGCAGATAAAACTGCTATCATAAAAAAAACAGAAAAAGATTTTACTAAAATTACTTTGATTTTGTGCATAATGTTTTTTATAATTGTTTTTCTTTAAATAATATGGAACCTGGAATTGGCTGATACTCAATATTTTTAGATCTGTAATAAACCATTAATACTTTACTGCCTCCTCCCTGAAAATAATCTACCTGAATTTCATGCATGCCCTTAGTCAATTGTATCTCTCCGCTTTTTTGAACAGGTCCATGCAAACCATCATTATTTACAATTAAATTACCGTTAATGTATAACTTACTGCCATCATTTGATGAAGTGTAGAATTTATACAATCCGGGTTTGTCAATTTTAATATATGATTTGAATCTTAATCCGAAGAAACGAATAGGACTTATAATGTTATTGTTAAGGTTGAGTTGATGGGTATAACCTGTTAATTTTGGTTTTAACTTATTAAAATCAGGAATATTTTGAAAATCACCTCTATACATTTCCCATTGAATACCATTCTTTTTTATGTCAATAAAATCATAAATAGCAATTGTTGGTACACTAGGGTTATCTCCCTTCTTAAAAGCTTGGGCTTTTACCGTTGTATTCTTGTTTATTTCAAAAGGTTTTGTAAAAATAGGAGAAGATTCATCAGGTTTAGAACCATCTAATGTATAGTGAATTACTGCCTGATCGTCATCACACAAAATATCAATAGTTGTTTTATCACCTTTTTTAAGATCAATACCCTTTGGGGTTATAAATGGTGTTGATGTATAACCTTTGGTTTTTTCAGGCTGATTGATAGCGTCAGAAGAAAAAGAATAGCTCCCGGATTCAATGCTGAATACCGCCTTGTCCTCTTCCATTCTTATAAATTTCACTCCTTCAACACTTCCTATTTTATTACCATTTTCTTTTATTTCCTTCTCATCTTTAAGTGCTGGAATATAAATGGTTGCTGAAGTATTAGCGGGTATTTCAATATTCCATGTAAACTTCTCATTACTGCGTTTCCAGAAGCTTTTGATTGTTCCGTAAACCGACGTATACGATGCATTGACATAGGTAAGATCATTTGTAATAGAAGGTTTCATAATGATGTGTTTAAAAGCCGGTATTTTAGAATCTGCTTTTATCCCTGCAAGATCTTCATAAAACCAAATGATCAAATCTCCCAAAAGCATCACATGATTCCCTGAGTTCATCCCCGGATTACCAGTATCACCATTCCATAGTTCCCAGATTGTGGTTGCTCCTTTTTCTACCATATAACCCCAGCTTGGATAGGTGTTTTGAGCAGCAAGAGAATAAGCTACATCCGCATGGCCTGTACTCGTCAAAGTACGCATTAACCATTGACCTCCTACAATTCCATTTCCAATATGACCATTACTTTCTCCTAATATTTTTTGTAATAATCTGCCATTTATCTGTTTTCTGTATCCATCAGGAACGAGATCAAAGGCTAGAGCAAGAATACTAACTGTGTGTGAGTTGTTGCTGTATTGTATATTATCTTTATCAAAAAACTTGTCATTAAAAGCCTTTTTCATTTTGCCTGCACTTTTAAGATATTTGACAGCATCATCATCTTTACCAAGAAGCTTTGCAAATTTTTCCATTAACTTTAATTCAGCATAATAATAGGCTGTACCTAAAAATTCGGAACTTGTTGTTCGCAAAGGATCAACTGTATGAATCAGTTTAGGATCCTCGGGAGGAGAACACCAATCTCCATAAGTATCTTTTGTCATTATTCCATCTTTAATATACTTCTCCATATAGTTAATCCATTTTTGCATATGGGGATAATTTATTTCAATAACTTTAAGATCTCCATATTGTGTATAAAGCATATCCGAAGCAAAAAGATAGGTTCCCGGCCATGTGGTATTGTCGGTATAACTTGGCCAGTAGGAGGGAGCAACATCGGGTAAACTGCCATTTTCCTTCTGTGCATCTTTTATATCCGAAATCCATTTTGCATACAAATTGGAAATATTGAAAACAAAACTTTCTCCGATACTTTCTGCAGAACGGTCACCTAGCCATCCCTGCCTTTCATCTCTTTGTGGGCAATCTGTTGGTATACTTCTGTAATTGCCCCGAATTCCCCAGTAGGCATTTTTGTAAATACTATTGATCAATGGGTTTGAACATTCAAATGAGCCAGATAATTCAAGGTCATCATAAACCACTTTACCCTTTAATGCCTTTAAAGTTGGTTTTCCAGGGTATCCTTTCATCTCAACAAATCGAAAACCATGATAAGTAAATTTGGGTTCCCATATTTCTTTTTCTTCTCCTTTTAAAATATATGTATCAGTAACTTCTGCTTCGCGAAGATTTTCAAGAAATAAAGTTCCATCATCATTAAGAGTTTCTGCAAATTTTAAACTTACCTTGTCACCTTTTTTTCCTTTTACAGATAATTCTGTCCAACCCACCATATTTTGTCCCATATCAAAGATATAAACACCTGGTTTTATCTCTTTAACAGAAATAGGATCTAGTTCTTCCATGATCTTGATAGGTTCGTTGGGTTGAGAAATTAACATATCACCCGGTTTTTTAACTAATTCAGCAGATATCCAATCTGAATCGTTGTAATCTGCTTTATTCCAACCATTCATTTCCATTCGTGCGTCATAAAACTCCCCATCGTATTCATTATTTTTTTGGATAGGTCCTTTTGCTGTCAGTTTCCAGGTTGAATCTGTAATAATAGTCTCTTTGGTTCCATCTTTAAATTCAATTTCTAATTGGCAAATAGCTTTTGGATATCCATAGGTTCTGGTTAGAGTTGGACGATCAGTTCGTGGCGCAAAATAGCGTCCGTTGCCCAGAATAATTCCAATTGCATTTTTATTTGATAGTAAATGATCAGTAATATCAAAAGTATTATAAAATGTTGTTTTGTTGTATTCTGTCAAACCGGGGGCCAGTACCTGATCTCCAATTTTTTCTCCATTTATGGATAATTCGTATAACCCAAGTCCTGAAATAAAAATGGTAGCATTCTTTATTTCTTTATCAACGTTAAACTCCTTTCGTAACATCCTTGCAGAAAGAATCCGTTTGGGTATATCCGGAGCGTCATTATCAACGGCTTTATCAAGTCCGATCCATTTTGCTTTCCAGTCAGATTCATTAAACAGACCTGTTGTCCAGTAAGTAATTTTACTTTCGTGAATTTGGGTATTTTGAGTCCAAACCATTACTTTCCAAAAGTATTTTTTATTACTCTCAAGAGGTTTTCCTTTATAAGATATTTGAATAGATTGATTTGCTGTTATTTTTTGACTATCCCACATGTCTCCTACGTTACCCTGTAGTTTTTTTAAACTGGAAGCCACTAAAATTTGATAAGCAGCTTGTTTAACACCTCTTTGTTTAGATTCGATATTCCAACTAAACCGGGGGTCAGTGATATCAACTCCTAAAGGAATTTTTTTATGCTCTAGTTTTAAATTGGTTATATTTAAAGATATAGGCTCTTTCGTACACGAAGTGGTAAATAAGAGTAGAATGATTATTTGAATGATTATTCTCATAATTGAATTTGTTTTAAATATTTTTTTTGATCCTAAGTTTCTTTTTTAGTTAACTCCTAATTATAAAAGCAGTACTATAATCGCCGGATAATTCAATGATCTTTAAATATCCAATGGAACTAATTGCTTTATTGTCCCTCATCATTAGATTTAAATGAATCTGGCCAATTACAATAAAGTTCTCTTTTCCCATTCATATCGCGTATCCAGGTGTCAAATTGTCGTTGCCCTTCTTTCAATACAATAACCCGTCCTCCTGCTAAAGGATCCTCCTTAGGATTTTTCATAATCTTTGTAACTCTTCCGTATGCCAAAGCGATGTTATAATAAACACCAATATAATCGTTGATATGATCATGCCCTACAAAAGTCCCCATTACATCACCGCTTTCTAGCATTGCAGAAAACATGCCCGTATTGATATCAGGGCTACATTCATCTTCATTTTTAACTCCAATAGGAGGGAATGTTTTATTGTTCCAGGCTTGTGTATATTCAGGTAAAGGAATATGAAAAAAGGCGAGTGCAGGTAAAGGTCTTCCATCATTTTTCTGTGTGAATTGTTTGCTTTTTTTAAGATACCAGTCAATTTGAGAAAAACTGAACCAGCCATAACCCTCCACCACAGGATTAAGGGTGCTGTTAGCATTAGAATCCATACAATACAACAGAGCCTCTACTTTTTTATTTTTTCCATAAACCGGTAACACAAAATTTGAGTTTCCATATGTATCACCTATATCATTATTCATACAAAATGGAAGATCATGTAGTAACTCAGCAAGTTTTTTTCTTGAAAAATTGTGTTGTGAATCATGATTTCCAAAAACTGCTGCCCATGGAATATGAGCCTTTTTAAAAATTTCAGCAAATCGCCGATAAGCTTCCTGAGGATTATTTTGTGTTACATTGTCACCAGTAAGAATAACAAAATTTGGTTTTTCAATTTCAATCACTTTTTTAATTGTTTCGTAAACACTTAAATTTTTATTATTTTCCATATCAACATGGGTATCGGTGAATTGAACGATCTTGAATTCACCATTTTTATTAAATTTCAATTTAATGTCAGTTTGTGCATTTACATTAAAAGTGAAAATTAGTAGGATAATCAAGTTATAATAATTTTTCATAATCGGTTTTTATATTTAATAAAATGGGTTAATTCTTTTTTCTTTTATTTAGAGTTAATGTGTATTCTTGATTCATTTTTTAAATGTGTTAATTTATTTGATAAAAATAATAGGATGAAGTAATTTCCTGTTTTTTAATTCCTGGTCCTTTCCAGGTCACAATATCCCATTTCTTATTGCCCAGTTGAAAGTATTTTTGTGAAATTTTATAGATTCCTTTACGGATGGCTTTTGAGCCGCCGCCAAACACTTTATCATCGAAGTAAAAAGTGTTACCATCATTCGAAGAAATTGAAATAGTGTAAATACCATCTCTTGGAATTTTTAAATATCCTGAAAATTGATACCCAAAATAATCTTCCCGTTTGCGTTCATCAGTTGTTATTCTTGATATAATACCTGTTTCTAATGGTTCTAGTTTTTCTAGTGCAAATTCATCAATAACATGTGCGTGGTAATATTTGTATTTTAATCCCGGAGCCAGTTTTATTTTACCTTCATAATTGGTGTAATTTTCAAATTTCAGTTTTACCATATTAATAAATACAGGTACACTTGGCAGTATTCCTTTTTTAAATGCAGTAAATTTAATTTGAGTGGTCTTGTCAACAACAATAGGTTCTTTATAAATTGCAGATTCTTCTGTTGGATCACTTCCATTGGTTGTAAAATGAATTGTAGCATCTTTATCTTCGCATTTCAACGCTACTTTACCGGTGTGTAAAAAATATGCATTTGAAGTAACAGCATAGGGGAGAGTAACAAAAGGTTGAAGAGGTTTGGTAAATGGCCTAGTTTTTTTGGCTGATCCCCATTTTTTATTTGGTTTATCTCCCATCTTAAAAACAAATGTACTTCCGTTAAGTATCTCACTATGACTAAAATAAGATCTATTATATTTTTCCCCATTTAAAGTTACCGACTGTATATACTTATTTTGAAGAGATACATTTTCAGCCTTTATGGTGAATTTTTTTCCATTTTCAAGATGGATGGTAACTTCATCAAAAATTGGAGTTCCAATAACATAGGTAGGTTCTCCCGGACAAACTGGATAGAATCCCATGGCACTCATGATATACCATGCTGACATTTGACCACAATCTTCATTTCCACTAATTCCATCAGGTTTGTCGTCATAAAGTGTTTCAAGAATTTGTCTGATTAAGGATTGTGTTTTCCATGGTTTACCAATATAATTGTATAAATATGCCATATGGTGACTTGGCTCATTACCGTGTGCATATTGACCAATAAGTCCTGTTGCATCTACAATTACATTATCATGTTTTGATTGTATCGTAAATAAATTATCCAGCCACTTATCAAATTTCACATCTCCTCCAATAGAATCGATCAAACTATTTATATCATGTGGTGCAAATAAACTGTATTGATACGAGTTACCTTCTACAAAATGATGTGTCCCTTCTGTCGGATCAAATGGAGTTAACCAACTACCATCTTCATTTCTCGGCCTCATAAAACCTGTAGATGCATCAAAATAATTTTTATAGAATTGTGCTCTTTTTTGATATTGTTGGTAATCCTTTTCTTTTCCTAAATGTTTTGCCATTTCTGCAATACACCAGTCATTATAAGAAAACTCCATTACTTCTGATACAGATCCTCCGGGTTGATATCCCATTGTTGCATAACTCCCGGTGTTATCCACCTGATTTTTCATCGCTTTGTAAATAAGATCTACATCGTAATCTCGAATTCCTTTACTATAAGCATCCAGTATGATTGGTAATGAATGATGACCTATCATTGAGCCGGAATATTCACCCCAAATTTCCCAGTGAGGTAACCTTCCGCCATTTTTGTAAATTTCTAAAAATGTTTTAATATAATCATTCATTCTAGAGGGTTCTATAATGGTATAAAGAGGCATTTGTGTTCTAAATATATCCCATAAAGACCATACAGAATATCTTATAAAATCTTTAGTTTTGTGAATTTTTCTATCAACACCTCGATAACTGCTATCCACATCATTCAAAGTGATTGGAGCCATAGCAGTATGGTATAAACCTGTATAAAAAATTCTACGTTCTCTTTCGGTTCCTCCTTTAATCTCAATTTTGGAAAGATGGTTTTCCCACAATTGTTCAGCTTTATTTTTTATTTTATCGAATTTCCATGCTGAATTTTCAGCCTCCAGGTTTTTTCTTGCACCTTCAATGCTTACTGTTGAAAGTCCAATTTTTACAAGAATTTCTTCATTTTCTTCTGTTTGGTATTGCACAAATGCTTTGATGTTCTTTCCATTTGCTTTTTTGATGCCTTCCACTATTTTATCGTCAATAGCTAATCCATAAGATTTGAAAGGTTTGGAGAATTTGGCATAGAAATAAACATACTGATCTTTTGCCCATCTTTTTGATCTTCGTAACCCTTGAATTTCAGTATCACTAATGATCTCTAAATTAGATTCTAAAACATGATCTCTGTTCTTGAGATCAATAATTATATTAGATCTATCTGATTTCGGAAAAGTATAACGATGAAACCCACTTCTTGTAGTTGATGTTAACTCAGCTTTGATATTGTAGTCATCTAATAAAACACTGTAATATCCAGCGGAAGCAAATTCATTTTTATGATTAAAAGAAGACCGGTAACCAGTTTTGGAATTATTTTCATCACCTGTAATTACTGTTGGTTCACCAGTGGTTGGCATGAACAAAATATCACAAAATTCAGGAGCTCCAGTACCGCTGAGGTGGGTTTGGCTAAATCCCATAATAGTTTTATCGGAATAATGATAACCAGAAGAACCATCCCAGTTTTCCCAACGTGTGTCCGGACTTATCTGAACCATCCCAAAAGGAACCATGGCACCCGGAAAGGTATGACCATGACCACCTGTACCAATCATGGGGTCAACATATTGGATTAAATTTTTCTCTATTGGATTTTGACAAGAATAGGAAACTGCCAGAATTAAAATAAATAAATATGTTTTTTTTAATAAGATAGTAGTTTTCATTAATTATTTGCTTTAAAATCGTTTAGTTGTTCATCTATTTTGCGCTTTGGTTACATCATCATCATCATCATTTCACACCCAGAAAGGGACAGATCGATATTGATTAGGTGGATTTTTAAATAAAGAAGATAGATCTTCTAGTGAATTGATATTATTCTTGTTATCTGTATTTGAAGTGCTTTTATCTGTATTACAACCTAGAAAAAGTATAAATAGACTTAGATTTATCAAAACTAACTTATAAAATATCATGTTCTTTTTATTATTAATAGGATATTGAAAATATACTTACTAACTGTTCAAAGAAACATTATAATAGACTGATTTGCAAATAGTATATTGCTTAATATACATTATTAATTAACTGAATAACAAGTAAAATTCAAACACTATTTATCAAATCTACTCAACTCTTTTATCATATGGTTCGGATAAAGTACATCATGAACCTTTTCTACAACGATTGTTTCCGATAAATTAAAAGAGGTTTTTAGTCTAATGTCTTTTGAAGAAGCACCAATACGAACTTCATAAGTTCCCTTTTCTGCTACCCAGGAACTGATTCCTGTATAAAAAGAGGCTAAGGAACGAGCATTCAAATCAAAAGAAAGCTGCTGAATTTCACCGGGTTTTAATAATCTTGTTTTAGCAAAACCTTTTAATTCTTTTTCAGGTTTATCAATTTCGACAATAGGCGCATTTAGGTATAACTGAATAATTTCTTTTCCAGCTACTTTTCCTGTATTTTTTACGGTTACGGTTACTTTTATATTAGAAGAAAAATTATTGCTACTTAATTTTAAATCAGAATATTCAAATTTTGTAAATGACATTCCGTAACCAAATTCATAGGCAGTTGGAACATTAAATGAGTCATAATAACGATAACCAACATAAATTCCTTCTTCGTAAAATGAATTGATCGGATCATTAGCTGGAATTCCAGGAAATGATTTTGAGGAAGGAACATCTGCATATTTCATTGGAAAGGAATCTGGTAATTTCCCTGAAGGATTTACAGTTCCCTTGATGATGTCTGCAATAGCATAACCACCTTCTTGACCCGGTTGCCACGCCAAAAGAATAGCATCTGGGTAATCTCTCCAGCTTACAGTTTCCCAAACACCTCCAACATTTAATACCACGATTACTTTTTTTCCGGCAGCATGAAAAATATCGCTAACATTTTTAACAAGATCTATCTCTATTTGAGTAATTGGTAGATATCCATTTTCATAATTCTCGCCACCACTTCTGCCTAGAGTAATCACAGCAAAATCTGATTTGGATTCATATTTCTTAATATTAGCAATAGGAGTTGCTTGTTCTTTACTAAATGCAACCAATCTCTTTTTGAAATGAGGAGGTGCCTGATTACCTTTTATACCATTATCTTTACGCATTTTTGGGTTATCAAAATATGGAGGAACAAGATTTTCTCTCTTTGTTCTTTCAATAAAATCGATATAATTTTTCTCCATTTCCTTCAATACTTTGAAGCCTGCAGATTTAAGCCCTTCGTTTACAGTAATAGCATATTTGTTACTTCTAATTCCTCCACTACCTGTTCCGGCTGCAATGGAATAATAAGAGATTTTACCAAAAACAGCTACTGTTTTTTTTCTTTTGAAAGGAAGAGTGTTGGCGTCATTTTTTAGCATAACAATTCCTTCATTTACAGCATCTCTTGCAATTTTTGCGTGTGCTTTCAGATTTGGTTTTAAGGAAGGTTTATAATCCTTGATACTTGGTGAATTCAGTTTAAGTTTCATATTATATACTAAATTCTTATCCAGTGTACTTTCGTCAAGTGTTTTGTTTTTTATTGCGGCTGTAATTTGATTCAATTCATCTTCACTTCCACTCATAATCATATTGATTCCGGCTCGTACCTGTGCTACAGCATCTCCGTAATACATATCAAAATCGGTCATATATAAACCTTTAAATCCCCATTCTTTTCGTACAATATCCTGTAGTAATTCCGGTATTTCAGGAGTATAGAAACCGTTCAATTTATTATATGCAGTCATTATTGCCCAGGGGTGACTTTCTTTAACAGCAATTTCAAATCCACGTAAATAAATTTCACGTAAGGCTCTTTGACTAACAACGGCATTGTATTTTCTTCTGTTTGTTTCCTGATTATTAGCCAAAAAATGTTTTAAAGTAGCACCAATTCCATTGGATTGCAATCCTTTGACTATAGAAGAAGCCATTTTGCCAGAAAGTAAAGGGTCCTCAGAATAATACTCAAAGTTACGGCCACAATTGGGGTTTCTGTGAAGATTTAAAGCAGGCATCAGAACAAGATCATAATCATATTCCAGTACTTCATTCCCAAAAGCTTTACCAACATTTTCTATCAATTCAGTATTCCAAGTAGCTGCTAAACAAGTGGAGGTGGGAAAAGAAGTTGTGTAGGTGTAATCTATTGCTCCTTCTGGAGCTGGGGATTTATTAATGCCTGAAGGTCCGTCTGTAAGGGCTGTTGTCTTTATGCCAAGGCGAGGTATAATCATTTTTGAATTGCGATTGGCAATCCAAACATCATTGATTTTCTCTACCTCAGTATCAATCAAATATCTTCCATCACCCACGATCATGCCTATCTTCTCATCAAGGGTCATTTGTGATATGAGATCTTTGGCCTTTTGTTCAATGGTTTTATTTTGAGAGAATAAACTTGAATTTGCAACACAAAACAATGCTACAAACAATATCCCAATATTAATTTTTGATTTGATAAAATTCATTATTTCTCCGTTTATTTTCATTATTTCTTTTTATATACTTTAACATAATCTATGATAAAAGCATCGGGTAGGGTAGCAGTTTTTAAATCCTCCAAAGAATGTGCAGGTTCAAAACTTAAAATGATGTATTCATCTATATGTGAGATCGCTTCCCTAATCTCATGGTATTTATATCCATCAACAAAAAACGCATATTTCTCAGGTGTCCACTCTACAGCAAAAGTGTGAAAACCTTCACCTATACCATCTACTTTGCTAAGAAAAGCACCCGTAGTTTTTTGGTTGGGGCCATAGGCCCAATGAAGATTATGTGAAACAAAATCACCGCCCTGACCTTTAAAGTATTCAAAAATATCTATTTCGGTACCAAATTTCCCAGGATCTTCCCCCGAAGAGATACCAGAAGACTGAATCCAAAAAGCAGCCCAGTTCCCAATTGTTTTAGGTAATTGTGCTCTACACTCAAAAAAACCATATGTTGTATCAAAAAGACCTTGTGTTCCAACAGCACTAACCTTAAGTGAATCATTTTCCATAAATGCTTTGATGATTAATTTACCATCTTTAATCTCTAAAGCATCAGGTGTTACAAAACCAACACCACGAGGTCCAATACCACGTATATTCCATTTTGAATTATCGAGTTTCTCATTGTTAAACTCATCTTTCCAAAAAAGTTCGTAACCTTCTTTTTCTAGATCAAAAGGATTTTTAGATAATGGCTTAAAGAGATCAGTTTCTGTTTTGTCAATTGTTATTATTGCTGGCAGTCTCCACAGTCCACCACTATTTCCCCAATCATTTACTTTAACAGTGATCTGGTTGGATTCACCATATCTAATTTTGTTAGATATTTTAGTAAATGATGGCTTGGCTGCAAAAGTAATATTAGCAGCTCCAAAAGAACTTACTTGTTCTCCATTAATAAATAGGTCATAGGCATCATTTACAGCTCCAAATTTTATCCAGATGTCTTTTCCTTTCCAATCGGTTGGGATAAGAACTGTTTTTCTATACCAGGCATTCCCGTCCAGATCAGGATAACCTTGATCTTCCCAACGTTTTCCAGCATCAATCTTATCCCATTTTGAATCGTCGAAATTGATTGCATACCAATTTTCCGATGAGCCAATATTACTTTTATCCGGAGAAAAGAACCAATTCTTTTCCAGATTTATTGTTTTTGGAGAATTTGTTTTGACACAAGATATACTCCATGTTAAAATGAAAATGATAAGGATTAATTTTATATTCATTTTTTCTTTTATTTAGATATCATGTTTCTTAACTAGCTAAAAATAATTTCCAAACCCAATCAACCAGAGTATGTGCTAAAATTGCTGCGAACAAATTATTTCCACTTTTTCTATATGCCCATCCATATCCCAGACCTGCTATGGTTGCCAATGAAATATAGGTAATTTGCATAGATAAATCATTTACGTTATTCCAGTGCATCAATCCAAAAGCTACAGAAGATATTGCCATTGGAATCCATTTTTTTGAAAAGACTTTGTCCAGACCCTTGAGTAAAATACCTCTAAAAAATAATTCCTCCGGTAAGGCAACCGTTAAAAATAGACCAGTAAAATGAGCTGCTAATTTTGGAATATTATAAGATTCTGGAATAGAAAAAGATAAAAAATCTGTAGCTATTCCTGGAACAATTACTGCAGCCAGAATAAGAAAAAGTGCCGATACGGCAATGATAAGATCTTTAAATCTGGGAGTCAGATTATAGCCAATATTTGCATTACGGTAACCATACCAGCCAATAATAGCAACAACAGATATCGCAACGGACCACCAAGTATAATCAAGATTAGTTTGCATGCTATCGTACCAACGAAGATCAAAAGGAATCCATAGAAGGAGCCAAATTGCCAGATCGCTCCAGTTGAATTTAAATTCTTCAGCATGATTTTGCTTCATAACTCCAAAGACTGCTAAAGTGATAAAACCAAAGATAATTGTTTGATAGGGATCAAAATTACCTGTCATTAATCCTGGAATAGAAAAAAGAATAGATAATCCACCAGCAATATAATAATGCGAGTTTTTATTATAGGATAACCAGTTTTTAAATTGATTAAAAGCTTTTACAGATCCCATAGAGAGCATAATACCTATTAAAGGAGCAAGACTCAATATTACCGCTGCTATTGTGAAAATATTATTTTTTGAATCGGAATCTGTTGCTAGATAAACTAGCAATGCTCCCAAAAAGGCCCAAATAATCCATAGAGTAACAAATTTAGGTTTCATGATGATTTTAATTTAGTATTGATATGAATATATTTACTTCATTTTTCAGCATATTATGATAAAACACAAAGCATATGCCGCCTTTATAGTTTTACAGTACTTTTTCTTGATCTAAACCATAAAATAAAGGTGATAAATGCGGTTACAGATGCTACAATAAGCAGCAATAGAAATATAGGTGTTAATGCGTGATCATATTTTTCGTACATCCATCCAATAATTTCTTCTTGAAATATAGGTCCAATAGAACCGGTTCCATTGATAATTCCGGCGGCAACAACAGCTCCACGTTTTGAACCAATGTCAATTGCTCCAACTCCAGAAATTAATGAATCTGGCCCGTAAAGCATAAAGCCGGCCATTCCCATGGAAATGGTGAAATACATTAAACTTGTTGATCCCATGGTATACATCAAAACAAAGGATAATGCCATAAAAAACAACATTAAAAAGGAAAGAAAAGATCTTCTACCTTTAAAAAATTTATCAGATACAAAGCCTGCAAATATTACTCCTGCAAATCCGAAAATATCAAATACAGTAGAAATGTATCCTGCATCGTCACCTGCCAAACCAAAATTATTATTGAGTAAAAATGGAACCCAACTCCATAGAGCATATCTTAAAAATTTAATACCAAAATAGATCAAGCCCATGGTGACAATGGTAAAAATAACTTCCTTATTCCATCCTAATCCTTTTTTATCATCACCTTCTACCAGTTCATTTTCTTCTTCAGGTTCATCTTCATCTGCAATAGGTTTAAGTCCAACATCTTGCGGTCGATTTGGATGAAGGTAAAGAACAGCCGTCCAAATGATAAGTACAATGGCTGAACCTCCAAAAAAAGACCATCTCCAACCATATTGACCTAACATATAGGCTGCATAAGATGTTGCTAATATAGATCCTACTTGATAGCAAGTAGACCAAATTCCAAGGATACTCCCTCGTTGTTTTCGTTTGAACCAATAGGCCAGACTTCCAATACTTCCAGGCCACCCAGTTCCTTGTGCTAATCCATTTATAATTAAAAATAACATGATGGTCCAGTAACTATTTGAAAAGCCAAAAGCAAGATTGCATATAAAAGTTATAGCCAGACCAAGTATCAACAGGTATTTTGGGCCAAGTTTTCGGCCAAAGTAGGCACTTGAATATTGACCTATCATATAAGAAACAAGATATGCTGTTCCAAGATGTGCTAATTGTATAGTATTGATACCCAATGTTTCTCCCATAGCACTTTTTACAACAAAAAATGCTTTTCGACCAAAATAGTAGCCTACATAAGCAATCCAGGTTGCCGAAAAGATTTTATATTGCCATTTGCGATAAGGACCTTCCTCTATCAGTGCCATATTTTAATGATTAAGATTAATTTTGAGTTTTACAATTAAGATCAACTTCTACTTTTGTAATATTTGGTATTTAATCCAGTTTGCAAATTCAAGTTCACGGATATCATCTGACAAAACATCATCATCGATTCCATATTTCCAACGAAGATCTTTTCGAGATGGATCTTTGTATATTGTTTTCAGATCTGCTACAAAATTCATCAGATCTTCATGACTTCTGAAATAGCCTTCGCCAGATAGTTTTTCTTCTCTGGCAGCGATCAAACCAGCCACCAGATATAAATCATATTCTGGATGGTATTGGGGAGACCAAAATGTACCATTTTTAAAACTGACATCAACGGCCTGTATAGGTGTAAAATCATTGGAAGCTAAACTAACGGCACCTTCTGGCATTTTTGTAATGATATCATCATGACTGATGAAACCATCAAATACCTGGGTTTTCCCCTCATACATTGGGTGATTTTTACCTTCTTCGGTTAAAAAGATCTTTCTGGCAAGTCCCATTTCGCGGCCTTTTACATTTGGAGCTACTTCACCTCCGGCAACATAAACAGCCAGTTGTGCTGCCCAACAACTTCCAAACTGAGGTAAGCCCAATTCAAATCCATTATCGCATATTTTCGTCATATTAGTAACCCTTTCATCCTGATCATGATAAACTGTTAGATTACATCCGGGCCATAAAATGGCATCGTAGTCTTTTAATCCTTCCTGATCAGGAATCTCTGTTTCAGTATCACTTGTATAAAGGATTTTATATTCGGCATCAGGTAAATGTCTTTGCAATAATTCAGCATATAACACTCCTGCCAGTTTTACTCCAAACTCATCAAACTGTTCTCTGCTTGATTTTGGATAACCATCTATAATTAGAAAATTCAATTTTTCACTCATTTTTTATTTAATTGATTTTATCAGCTGTGGTAAATTTTTATAATCACTAAAAACGCCATCTGCTTTGGTGTTTTTACTATCCCTGTCAATTGCTGCTGTACAGAGTAAAGCATGTGCTCCTACTGCTATCGGACCAAGAATATCATTGTGTTCTCTATCTCCAATATGCACCAGCTCATGAGGTTCTAGGTTAAACTTTTTAAAGACTGATTCAAATACAATGGGCATTGGTTTTGAATTTCCTATTTCATCTGAAAACACAAAATATTCAAAGTATTGTAATAAATCTTCTCCTTTTAAAAGTTCTCTTAGTACGCTTCCCGGACTAACAATTGCGTCTGAGATAACACCAATTTTATAATTTTTGCTTAATTCTTTTAGTACATCACCAATTCCGTAAATAAAGTCAGGACGAAATTCCAGTTCCATTTCTTCATGAAGTTTAGTAATCTCAGCCATTTCATCTAAAGATAGTTCAACGTTTAATCCTTTAAAAATGATTTCTAATCGCTCTCCTATTTCCCAGGTTACAAATTGTTCATGCCAAACCTTATTAAAAGAAGTATCGACTGTTTTATATATGATGTCAACCAATTCTTTGGTCACAATTTTATGTTTATTTGCATATTCAAATACAAGCTGCCGGCGTTCTTCTTTTTTTGATAATCGTCCGGCAGCTTTTCTTTTTGACTCATCAGAATCATCTATAAAAATAGTATCCCACAAATCAAAAGTGATTGCTTTAATCATGTTTTATTCCTTGTTTATATTAAATTTTTCAAAATTGCCACAACATCTCCTTTTTCCACTTTTTTAGGGTTTAACGGACAACAAGGATCTTTCAAAGCATAAGCTTCCAAATCTTTTAGTTTATCTGACTTAACACCAAGTTCTGATAAGTTTTTTAACAGATTCATAGATTTCAACCATTCTTCTACTGCAACAATAACAGTTTCGGCATCATTTTCAACACCAAAAATAGTTCCAAGAGAAGCATACTTTTCACGAATCTGATCTCTTGATAAATTGTATTTCATTACCTCTGGTAAAATAACAGCATTTGCCAAACCATGGTGCATATCATAAAAAACGCCTAAAGCATGTGCGATAGAATGATTGATTCCCAAACCTTTTTGGAAAGCGATTGCCCCCATTGTAGATGCCATCAGCATATTGCCTCTAGCTTCAATGTTTGATCCGTTATTTACGGCAGTTGGTAAATATCTTACACACATTTCCATAGCTTCTTTTGCAAGTCCGTCAGCCATTGGGTGAAAGGTTTCCATTATATAGGCTTCTAAATTATGCACAAATGCATCTACACCTGTAGCTGCAGTTAATGTAGCTGGTAGAGAAACTGTGATCAATGGGTCAAGTACAGCAATATCCGGCATCATATAAGGTGAAAAAATAATAGTCTTTACATTGTTTACGGTAATTACACTACTTCTACCTACTTCACTTCCTGTTCCGGCAGTAGTTGGAATTGCATAAAAAGGCGGCATATTGTTTTTAATATACTTATCTCCACCTTTTGTATCATCATACTTTTCTAAAGGGCCATCATGTGTAGCCATTACTTTAATGGTTTTACCCGTATCAATTGGAGATCCTCCTCCAAGAGCTACTATAAAATCACAATTAGAATTTTTATATACATTAGTTCCTTTCAATACGTTTTCTTCAGTAGGGTTTGATTTTACATCACTAAAGATTACGGTTTCAATACCAACTTCGGTAAAATAGTCTTGCAGTTGTTTTGCAGTTCCTACTTTTTCGATTCCCTTATCGGTAACAATCAATCCTTTTTGACCTCCAGCACCTTTTACAATAGCTGTAAAATCTTTCATTGCTCCTGGTCCGTATTCAATTCTTGTAGGAAATGAATAGGAATGTCTTTTATTTGCCATTTTATATTTTATTTATTTTTTTATTAGATTTTTGTTCGAAGATGATATGATTTTGGTCTGGTAAGTTGGTCATATCCAATTGCTGAAAGGGTACAACCACGACCTGTATTCTTAACACCTGTCCATGAAAGATATGGATCTAAATAATCACATCTGTTCATAAACCATGTACCTGTTTCCACTTTATTTCCAATAGAAAGTGCTTTATCCTTATCTTCTGTCCAGATGGAAGCTGTTAAGCCATACTGACTATCATTCATAAGAGCCAATGCTTCTGCATCATTTTTCACTTTCATGATTCCCACAACAGGACCAAAACTTTCTTCTGTCATGATATCCATAGTGTGATCAACATCAACCATAACCTGAGGCATTAAATAATTAAAGCCAAGCTCAGTTTGTGGAAATAATTTGGGATCTATCAGCGTTTTTCCACCTGCTTTTACTGCTGCTGCAATTTGATCAAGGACGTCTTGAGCACCGCTTCTTTTTGCAACTGGTCCAAGATTGGTGTTTTTATCTAATGGATTTCCTAATTTGTATTTTTTGGTTAGTTCAACAAATCCTTCTACAAATCGGTCATAAAGACTATCAATAACATAAATACGTTCAATACCACAGCATGATTGTCCGGAATTAAAAAACGCTCCATCAACTAGATTTTCAATATAAAAATCTAAATTAGCATCATCACATACATATGCTGGATCTTTTCCACCAAGTTCGAGTCCAACACCAACAAAACTCTCAGCTGCTACTTTTTGAATTTGATGTCCGCCACCAACAGAACCTGTAAACGAAACAAAATTAACACGAGAGTCTCTTATTACATTTGCTGTATCGCTATGAGTTAAATGTAAATATTGAAAAAGACCTTCAGGCAATCCGGCAGTTTTAAAAGCTTCAGCAAAACGTTCTGCAACAAGAAGAGTTTGTGCTGAGTGCTTTAATATTACGGCATTTCCGGCAAGTAAAGCAGGAATAATTGTATTTACAGCGATAAGGAAAGGATAGTTCCATGCAGGAATAACAAAAACAACTCCAACCGGTTCTTTTTTAATAAAACGATCGAATCCAGATATTTTATCAACCCTTACATCCGATAAGGATTTTTCGGCAAGATTTAACATTCCCTTAGATCTCTCAATAGCTCCATTAACTTCAAACGGAGTGTGACTAATGGGTCTACCCATTTGCCAGGTCAATTCTGTACTTATTTGATCTTTTAAACTTTCTAGTGCAGTTATAAACTTTTCAATATAAGGCTTACGTTCTTTAATAGTAAAGTTTTTCCACTCTTTTTGGGCACTTACAGCAGCTGTTAAGGTCTTATTAATATCCGTTTGTGTATGAAGATCACGTTCGATATAAATACTACCATCAATAGGCGATATCAATTGTAATTTACTCATTTATTTAGAATTTTATAATTAATTATTTTGCTCGGTAAGGTTAATATTTAATATATTAGTGACAAAGATATATCTTAATTAAGTCGGATATTTCAGATATCTTATTTTATACACACTAAATATTAACCTTTATAATAAATCAATTTGATTGCTTTTAGATTAGCTAATAATTGTTGTATTTGATCTAGAAAGATAATATTTGATGTGACATAGGTAAATATTGATGTAAATGAATTGTGTAATAATTATAAATTTGCTACAAACTTTTATGTTTAATTTAATCTATATTTTTTATGAAAACCTCACATCTTTCTAAAATTACTTTTTTGTTAATTTTAATATTTTCTAGCACTTTTTTAGGTAATGAATTGCTTGCCCAACAAAAAATAATCGGTCCTTATTTACAAAAAATGTCACATGATGAAGTTACGATCTCCTGGTCAACCTATGAAGGAGTTACCGAGATTAAAAACTCTGATAAAGTAATCAAAGAAGTAAGTCAATATCAACAGCATCAATCTATAATTACAGGATTGGAACCAAATACTACCTATACTTATGATGTTTTTAAAGATGGTACAGACAACGGAAAAGGTAGTTTTACTACTTTTCCAAGAAAATCAGAACCTTTTACTTTTGTAGCTTTAGGAGATACAAGATCTCGTCATGATGTGCATCAGAAGATTGTAAATAGAATTATAAAAGAATATCCATTATTTGTTATGAATACAGGAGATCTTGTTGGAAGAGGAAATAGTATGCCAGACTGGGAACATTTTTTTGATATCAATGATCGGTTGATCAGACATACACCTTATTACACGGTTTTAGGAAATCACGAACAAAATTCAGATAATTATTTTAATTTCTTTTCATTACCCGGAAATGAGAGTTATTATTTCTTTACTGTTGGTGATGCTTTATTTGTTGTTTTAGATATGGATGGAGAAGATATCAACAGACCTGCTTATCTTAAAGATAAAAATGAAGATGAATTTTGGCAAAATATCAGTAGAGATTATTTTGAAAAACAGAAAAAATGGCTAGAGAATGTGCTGAGTTTAAACAAAGATGCCGGATATATTTTTGTTTTCTTTCATCCAACTTATTACAGTATAAAAAAATCACGTGTTGCTGAGGCAGAAATGAGAAGAAAGTTTTGGGGTGATATTTTT
>JADGEA010000200.1 GCA_016744615.1 Flavobacteriaceae bacterium | reverse complement strand
GAAAGAAGTAATAAATAGAACCACCTTAACTGTTTATTATTCATTTTATTTTTTTACTTTGCAAAAGTCGATTAAATAAACTTAATTATTAACTTTGTTTGCAAATCTTATCATATGAAATTTAAAAACTTATTTTCAATATTGTTTGTCATATTCTTTTTGTTTTCTTCTTGTGAAAAATCAGCTGAGAAGAATAATGCACCATCGACTGTTCATAAAGAACTTACTGAAAACATTAAAAATATTGAGGTAGATATTGAAGGGATGACCTGTGAGATTGGATGTGCAAAATTGATACAATCTAAGTTATACAAAACTGGTGGAGTGAAGTTTGCTGAAATAAATTTTAAAAATAAAAAAGGTAAGATCAGTTTTAATGCGAATAAAATTTCTACAGATGAAATTAAAAAAGAAATTCAAAAAATAGCAGGAGGCGATCTGTATAAAGTAACTCACAGTGAAGAAGTTGAATCTTTTACAGAAGTGAATAAAATGCAGTGATGTTAGTGGGATTTTATAAATTATTCCGTTTATTTGTAAAAATAAATATAACAACTAAATACAAATATGATGAAATTATTAAAAAGTTTATTAGCAATTGCTATCATTAGTTTAATTGCTGTATCATGTAATGAAACAAAAAAAGGAGCTGAAAAAGACCTGAAAGAGGCTGTAGAAGTCACAAAAGAAGTAGCAGATGATGCTGTTGAAGCAGCTAAAGATGCTACTGAATCTGTGGTAGAAAGTGTTGAAGAAACTGCAACAGAAGTTGTGGATGATGTAGTAGAAGCGGCAGAAAGTGTTGTAAACTGGGCAGATGCAGAAGTAGTTTATCCTAGAGATCCTAAGCTTCAAAAACAAGTGATTGAAACAAAAGCTGTTATGGCAAAACACAATCCTAATGTAAATAAAATGTTTAGTTCTGCATATGGATATGCTATCTTTCCTAAGATTACAAAAGGCGGTTTAGTAGTTGGTGGTGCAGGTGGTAAAGGATTGGTTTTTGAAGGTAATACTGTTATTGGAGAATCAACCTTAATGCAAGCAACTGTAGGTGCACAAATAGGCGGGCAGCAATATTCAGAGTTTATCTTATTTGAGAATAAGGCTGCACTAGATCGTTTTATAAATAAGAAGTTTAAATTTGCTGGAGAGATTTCTGCAGTAGCTTGGGATAAAGCAGATTCTAAAAATATAGATTATCAAAATGGTGTAGCTGTTTACACTTATTCTAATAAAGGGTTGATGGCAGAAGTTTCTGCTGGAACTCAAAAATTTAAATACAAAGGCGGAATCAAGTAATTTTTTACTGTTTTTACTTTTAAACCTCAGGTTATTCGCTTGAGGTTTTTTTGTTATTTATGTTTGGGTTTTAGATTAAATTTATGATTTATTAGCCTTTCTTTAGATTTGCTTCAAATTTTTAGCTTTATATTGCGTTTCATTAATAAATCTAACTATAAAAATTAAATTATGAAATTATTAAAAGGATTAGTAGCAGTAGCTATTATTAGCATTATTGCAGTGTCATGTAACGACACAAAAAAAGGAGCGGAAAAAGAAGTAAACCAAGCTGTTGAAAAAGTTGAAAAATCTGCTGACAAAGTAGTGGATGCAACAAATGAAGCTGTTAAATCTGGAAAGGAAATGGCAGATATGGCCATGGCAAAATGTGAAGGCAATTGTGCTAAAGATGGTAAGTCCTGTGATGGTAGCTGTAAAGAAAAAATGGCTCATACTTGTGCTAAAGATGCAGCATGTATGAAAAGTGGTAAATGTGATGGTAGCTGCAAAGAAATGAAAGCACATCAATGTGCAGCAGATAGTAAATGTATGGAAAGTGGTAAATGTGACGGAAGCTGTAAAGCTTAGTACATACGTTTAACAAAAAAAGAAAACTGCCTTAGTGCAGTTTTTTTTATGCCTATTTTATTTTTTCCCTTCTTAAGGATAAATGTAAAAACAATAAACTTATAAAAAATAATAGTCCGGTTATCTGGTGTAGAACCGCATAAATCATTGGAATTCCTGTTTTTGATTTTATCAAAGTTAAGATTCCTAAAAATATTTGAAATAGAATAAGAGTGTAGGTAAAGGTCAACCATTTTATAGCACGGGTGTAGGTATTATTTCTTTTGTTGAAATAATAGAACATGGTCAATCCTAAAATGACATAAGCGATAAACCGATGTGAAAATTGAATCAATGCAGGAGCAAATTCAAAACTGTCATAATTGGTTAAATTATGTAAAGTCCAATTTGCACTATCTTTTAATACTTCAGGTAAAACTACACCATTCATTGATGGCCATGTGGGATAATAAAGAGCTGCTTTCATTCCAGCCATTAAACCTGCAAGAATTAACTGGATAAAGGTAATTATCAATAAAAAGAGAGTAAATCGAGATTGATCTGCATTACTTTTGTTTTCAAAATAATAAACGTCTGCTATAGTTTTAACCAATGCTGCTATTGTTAAAATAGCAAGCATAAAATGTAAAGTTAATTTATAGGCATTGACCCAAGGTCGGTCAACCATGCCGCTCAACACCATGATCCATCCGGCAGAAGCCGTTAAAGCTGCCAGTACTACAACAATAATTAATCGTTTTATTAAATACCAATCTATTTTCTTCTTTATGGTAAAAATAATAAACGGGATTATAAATATAATACCCAAAAGTCTAACCCATAACCTATGAAAATACTCCCAGAAATAAATGGTTTTGAAATTCTTTAAAGTGAATTCAGAATTGATCTTATGAAACTGAGGTGTTTGTTTGTAAAGTTCAAAAACTTCATTCCATTGCTCTTTTCCAAATGGAGGGATGATTCCAGTAAGAATGTCCCATTTGGTAATGGAAAGGCCTGAGCCGGTAAGTCTTGTAATCCCTCCTAAAATTACTTGTCCAATCAACATGATTAATCCAAGAGTTAACCAAAATCTGATGGTTTTATTATATCTGTATGTTTTCAAATGTTTCATTTTAATGTTATTTCCATTCAATTGATTCCATTAAATGGATAATATCTTTTTGAAGATAGCTAATTGCCGGTTTTATGGAATCATAATTTGGTTGTACGTTGAAATAAACTGCACCTGTGATAAAATTCTTAACACTGTCTGTTGCATGAAATTGAATTGGAGAAGCGGCATTTCCAGAGACTTCATATATTGCTCCATATACATTTTTGACTTTATTGGAATATGGAATTGAGCTAATTCCATCAGCTTTAATAGCATGTTTAAAGGTTAGTTTTTCTGACTCAATAAAAAGTTCTTTCAAATTATGATCAATGGTTCTGTATGTTATGTTAATACTTGCATTCAGGTCAGGATAGTTAATGTTTGCCCAGCATTTATCATTTGTTTTGACCTTTGCTAAAGTTGAAATTTCAAATTGATAAGGACAATTCTGATCGTTTAAGACATAACTTGGATCCTGATATTGCAGTCTTAATTGAGCTTTTGGTTTTGGCAAAACATCTTCTTTACACGAAGTAACCAAAATACTTATTGAAAGTATAATAAAAATAAGATGATTCACTTTAAAATAGGTCATATTATTATTTGTTTGGTAAAGTTACTTTTATTTTTTTTATACGCTTTTTGTCGAGGGCTAAAATCCTGAATTTAAATCCTTGATAGCTGATTATCTGATCTTTGGAGGGGAATTTACTTGTTAGTTCTAAAATAAAACCAGCTATTGTTTCTGCTTCAAATTTATTGTTATCTAATACTTCATCTTCAATCTGAACCACTTTGTAAAAATCTTTTAAGGTGGTTTTGCCTTCAAAAATATAGTTTAAGTTATCTAATTTGGTAAAGGAAAGGTCATGGTGGTCAAATTCATCTGAAATATCTCCAACAATTTCTTCAATAATATCCTCTAATGTGATCAAACCTGAGGTTCCACCGTATTCGTCAACAACTATTGCCAGATGATTTTTCATTTCCTGAAATTCCTTTAGCAGATCGTCTAATTTTTTATTTTCGGGAACAAAAAAGGCTTCACGGATAATTTTCTTCCAATCGTAATTCTTTTTATTGATATGCGGTATGAGGTCTTTGGTATATAGTACACCAATGATATTATCAATATTTTCCTGGTAAACCGGTATTCTGGAATGACCTTTCGCAATAATTTTGTCAATTATCAATACAAATTCCTCATCATCTGATAAGGCAAAAACATCCATTCTGGGGCACATAACTTGAGTAGTTTCTGTATTTCCAAAATTCACAATTCCCTGTAATATTTTTTTTTCTTCTTTGGTAGTTGCGCCAGACGAGGTTAATTCCAGAGCTTGAGAAAGTACTTCAACCGAAAAGTCTGATTTCTTTTTGCTTAATTTTTTTTCAACAATTTCTGTCATTTTTAAAAGAGGAATACTCAAAAAAGAAAGTAAAGTATTTAAAACAACCATAGGTTTAGCCATGGAAACGGCAAATTTCATAGTGTTTCTACTTGCATATACCTTTGGTAGAACCTCTCCAAACAGCAGGATTAAAAAAGTGACAAGAACTATTTCGATAAGAAATTTTAATATCACAGAGCCTATGCCGCTAAAAAAATAATTCCCAACATAATTAAATGTCAAAATGAATAGGATGTTTATAAAATTATTAGAAATTAATATAGTTGCCAGTAGTTTTTTTGGTTTTTGAAGTAATTCATATACGAGTTTTTGGCTTGAATTATCCTCTATATCGTCATTAAAATTTGATTTTGATAAAGAAAAAAAAGCTACTTCTGAACCAGAAATAAGTGCAGATAATATCAATAAGACAAGTAAAATAAAAATACCTGAGATAACAGGCCAGCTAATATTTATGATCAATAAAATACTCGAGAGTGAAGAATTCAAAGATTTATAATTTAGTTAATAATTTAAATGAATTGAAAAATTCCATTTATATTTTAAGGTTGTGGTGTTTGAGATTCTTGTTGATTTAAATCTTTTTTTGTAGATAAAAAAGTCATATCCATTGCATGAATTTCGGTTGTATACCTTTTAATACCATCTTGTTCCCATTGTCTCGTTTTAATTTTGCCTTCTACATAAACACGATCACCTTTGCTTAAATATTTCTCGCAAATTTCGGCTAATTTGTTTTTAACAACAATATTATGCCATTCAGTAGTTGTTATTTTTTCGTTAGTTTGCTTATTAGTGTAAGTTTCATTTGTTGCAACAGGAAATCTTCCTATAGAATTTCCGCCTTCAAAATAATGCATTTTCACTTCATCACCTAAATGACCAATAAGCATAACTTTATTCAATGAATTACCCATAAATCTTGTTTTATTATGTCAAAGATAATATAAAAAATTATGTTGTAATTCTATATTTATCAATAAAGTTTTGAATTAAAGTAGGTATGGCAAAATTACTTATGTTTTTCCATAAAACAGCATCTTTCAATTTGTTCTCAATGTTTACAATCCAAAAAGTAGTATGTAAATTTTGGTGTGTTAGTTTATGCACTATTTGAACTTTATTGAATTTTTCAAGTTTAAATTTCAGATCTCCAATCAACTCTTGAAATTCATCTGAGGTCATTAGATATTCTGCATTTATTTCAGAACAAGATTCATACAATGGAAATTCAAAAAGATTCTTCCATATATCCTTTCCTTTTCTTTGTGTGATGATAGTTTGTTCTCCATTATCAACGATTAGATAATTGAAAAATCTATTTCTTATTTTAACTTTATTGATCTTTACAGGTAGCACTTTACGCATATCATTTTGAAGTGCATAGCAACTATTGTTTAGGGGGCAAGTGCTACAATCCGGATTTTTAGGCTTACATACAATGGCTCCAAATTCCATAATTGCCTGATTATGTGTTCCGGGTTTTTGATGATCCAGTGTTAATTGCGCAAGTTTTTTAAATTCTTTTACCCCTTTAGGGGAATTGATAGCGGAGGAAACACCAAAATATCTAGATAAGACTCTGTAAACATTACCATCAACTGTTGCGTGTGGTTTCTCAAAGCAGAAGGAAAGGATCGCGGAAGCGGTATAATCACCTATTCCCTTTAATTGGATTAAATCAGAATATTCATTTGGAAAAACACCATTCAAAGATTGATCAATAAATTGTGCAGTATGGTGTAAATTTCGTGCTCTGGAATAATAACCTAATCCCTGCCAAAGTTTTAAAACTTCATCTTCACTGGCGTTGGCGAGATGAGAAATCTTGTTAAAACGATCAATAAATTTTAAATAATAAGAGGTGCCCTGAGCTATTTTTGTTTGCTGTAAAATAATTTCAGACAACCAAATAAAATAGGGGTCTTTGGTTTTACGCCATGGTAAATCACGTTTATTTAATAAATACCACATTATTAATGTGTTAGAAAATTGTATATTTCCTTCCATTTTGCAATAGTACAATTAATTTATCTAATTAAATTTTAATCAATTAGCTTTCCAAAATTGATTAAATGTATTATATTTGCCGACTCAAATAATGATATACATAATATTATAAATAGTTTAAAATGACAAAAGCAGAGATAGTAGCGAGCATTTCAGAAAAATCTGGTATAGAAAAAGCTGATGTTTTAAGAGTAGTTGAAGATTTAATGACTGAAGTAAAAGAATCTTTGAATAATGGAAATAATGTTTATTTAAGAGGTTTTGGTAGTTTTATTGTAAAAGAAAGAGCTGAAAAAACTGGTAGAAATATTTCTAAAAATACTACAATCAAAATTCCGGCACATAATATTCCAGCATTTAAGCCTGCAAAAGTATTTGTAGAGAGTGTGAAAAGTAATGTTCCTGTTAAATAATAAAAACCTAATAATTTAGTTTAATATGCCAAGCGGTAAAAAAAGAAAACGTAGCAAAATTTCTACGCATAAGCGTAAGAAAAGAAGTAGACAAAATAGACATAAAAAGAAGAAATAGGTGATTAATCACTTATTTCTTTCATTTATGAGTTTACAAATAGTTCTTTGACATAAAAATTTGTTGTAAAACAAATTTCAAGGTTATAAAATTATAACCTGTAAATATATATTAACCTATCTGCCTTCGTATTTGATAGATACAGAGGTTAGATGCAAAACATAACAGAGTGAAAACAGAATTAATAATA
>JADGEA010000199.1 GCA_016744615.1 Flavobacteriaceae bacterium | reverse complement strand
TTTATTATTATTGGAAAGATATATATGGGCTAAGAAATTCAATATTAAGTGGAATAAAATGTTAGTGCTAATTTATACTATTTTTAATGAATAATGTAAATCCTGTAAAAAAACTAAGAAAGTATCAGATGACTCTGTTTCGAAGATAGTTGGTTTCAAGAAATTTTCATTAATTTTGCCATATCAAGGATGATTTCTCTCCAAAAGAAGGAATTTTGTTTTTATAAATATTCCAATTATATCAAATTATTCAAAATTCAAATTTTAATTGGTATTAAATCAATTTTTCTATGTCAGTAAAAAATCAAAATTCAACAAATGCAATTGCATTAGAGAATAAATATGGTGCTCATAATTACCACCCGCTACCAGTAGTTTTAAATAAAGGTGAAGGCGTTTATGTTTGGGACGTTGATGGAAAAAAGTATTATGACTTTCTATCAGCATATTCAGCTGTAAATCAAGGTCATTGTCATCCTAAAATAATTAATGCATTGAAAGATCAGGCAGAAAATTTAACCTTGACCTCACGAGCTTTTTATAATGATAAACTTGGTGAATATGAAAAATTTATCACTAGTTATTTTGGATTTGACAAAGTTTTACCCATGAATACCGGAGCTGAAGCCGTTGAAACAGCTATTAAATTATGTCGTAAATATGCTTATGAGAAAAAAAAAATCCAAGAAGAGAAAGCACAAATAATAGTTTGTGAAAATAATTTTCATGGAAGAACAACTACCATCATTTCTTTTTCAAATGATGAAGATGCCCGTAAGAATTTCGGGCCTTATACTCCGGGATTTATCAAAATTCCTTACAATGATGCAGATGCTTTGGAAAAAGCGATAAAATCAAATAACAATATAGCTGGTTTTATAGTGGAACCAATTCAAGGAGAAGCTGGTGTTTTTGTTCCGGATAAAGGATATTTAACAAAGGCCAAAGAAATTTGCAGTAAAAATGATGTATTGTTCATTGCAGATGAAGTGCAAACAGGTATTGCCCGTACGGGTAAATTACTTGCTGTAAATCATGAAAATGTGACACCTGATATATTAATTTTAGGAAAAGCCCTTTCCGGAGGTGCTTATCCGGTTTCGGCTGTTTTGGCAAATGATGAGATCATGGAAGTGATCAAACCTGGTCAGCATGGTTCAACTTTTGGGGGGAATCCCTTGGCAGCAGCTGTTGCAATTGCTGCATTAGAAGTAATTACGGATGAAAAATTAGCAGACAATGCTGAAAAATTAGGAATCATCTTCCGTAAGGAAATACAGGAATTTGCTAAAACCAATGAACTGGTGAGATTAGTAAGAGGTAAAGGTTTATTAAATGCAGTCTTGATCAATGATACGGAAGACAGTAGCACTGCATGGGATATTTGTATAAAATTAAAAGATAACGGTTTGCTTGCCAAACCAACGCATGGAAATATCATTCGTTTTGCTCCTCCTCTTGTAATGACTGAAGAACAATTAATGGACTGCATAAATATTATCAAAAAAACAATTACTGAATTTAAAAAGTAATAATACCTTTTTGAACCAATCAAAAGCCCCAATTGAAAAATATCAATTGGGGCTTTTTTATATCTCTTAAAAAAATTGTTTTTTTAAACTGTCATCCTTTAAACTTAGTAACCTTCTGTTAAATGCTTTAGCTTTACTTTGTCTTTTAGTTTAATTTTCTTTCCGGCTAAAGTAATATAGCCTTCCTTTTTAAACTCCGAAAGTAAACGAATAGTAGATTCAGTTGCAGTTCCAATGGCATTGGCTATTTCCTCACGGGTTAAATTAACCGATATAAACCCATCATTATCAATTCCAAATATTTTTTCAAAAAATAATAATGACTCTGCCAGTCTTTCTCTAACATTTTTTTGAGCCATATTAGCTATAGAAGTATTTGCCTCATCCAAATCTTCAGCAAGTGATTTTGTAATTTCCATTGAAAAATCAGAATTTGTTCTAAACAAATCTAAAATTTCAACTTTAGGAATAAAACAAACATCCATTTCCTCTAATGCAGTTACCGTTAAATGAGCTACCGAATTACTAATCACCGATCTATGCCCTACTAATTCTCCTTTTTTTATAAATCTCACTATCTGTTCCTTCCCATTTGGCGCAAGTTTTGTTAACTTACACTTACCATTTCTTAAACAATACACCCCTTTTAATGAAGATCCTTCACTAAAGATTACCTCACCTCTTTTGATATGTAACGTTGTTTTATTTTTGGTTACAATAGCCATTTCTTCAGGACTAACTGAATGCAAGGAATTTAACTCTCGTATAACACATTTATCACATTGTGAATTCATAGATCTCTTTTTGTTGCGTGCAAATTTATGCAAAATATGATATTTATCACTTTTTAATGTGAATAATTTATATGAAATTTGTCAACAATTATTTTGAACAATCCCATGTCGAAAGAAACCTGTTACCATTGTGGTATTGAATGTAACTCAAATACTGTCGTTTTTGACAACAAACCATTTTGTTGTAATGGGTGTAAAACTGTTTATGAAATATTAAACCAAAATGAACTATCCTGCTATTATGATTTTGATCAGGCGCCTGGAACCATTCCTTTAGAAATACAAGGAAAATACGACTATTTAGATAATGAAGATATTGCAAATAAGCTCATTGAATTTGATGATGGAAATGTTTCGGTTGTAAATTTTTATATTCCAAAGATCCATTGTAGTTCGTGTATTTGGGTATTGGAAAATTTAGATCGCCTAGATAAAGGTGTGAGAACTACGCTTGTTAATTTTCCTAAAAAAGAAATTCGGGTCACTTTTAAAAATAAAGAAACCTCATTAAAGAAAATTGTTGAGTTGATGACCTCTATAGGCTATGAACCTTTTATTAGCCTGGAAGATTCAGAAGGGAAAAGAAAAAAAATCGACCGAACCTTGATATATCAGGTAGCTCTTGCCGGTTTTGCTTTTGGAAACATCATGATGTTGTCTTTCCCTGAATATTTTGAACTAGATGAATTCTGGTTAAACAAATACAAAGGCTTTTTTCGATATTTAATGTTTGCGTTTTCTATTCCTGTAGTTGTTTATTCTGCAAAAGATTATTTAATCTCGGCATATAAAGGAGTGAAGCATGGGATTTTAAATATTGATGTTCCCATTTCATTGGGTATTTTAGTTTTATTTACCCGTAGTATCTATGAAATATTTTCTGATACCGGTTCCGGATACTTTGACAGTTTGACCGGTTTGATCTTCTTTTTATTATTGGGAAAGGTATTTCAGCAAAGAACCTATAATTTTCTTTCTTTTGAACGTGATTATAAATCGTATTTCCCTATTGCCATTACAAAAATAAATAAGGATACCTCTCATCATATCATTCCGGTTCATGAAATAGAAGAAGGTGATCGCTTATTGATAAGAAATCAAGAAATAATTCCGGTTGACGGAATCATGATCAACGGAAATGCTCTTTTAGACTATAGTTTTGTTACCGGAGAATCAATGCCAGTCACTAAAAAATCTGGTGATAAAGTTTTTGCCGGTGGTAAACAAACCGATGGCGCAATTGAAATTGAGGTATTACAAACTGTTACACAAAGTTATTTAACGCAGCTATGGAGCAATGATATCTTTTCAAAAAATGATTCAGATAACATCAAAAATATTACGGACTCCATTAGTAAATACTTTACCATTGCTATTCTGTTCATTGCCATTTCTGCTGGTATTTATTGGCTTTTTGAAGATAAGGCTAAAGCTTTTCAAGTAGTTTCTGCCGTGCTAATCATTGCCTGCCCTTGTGCATTGGCTCTATCAGCACCTTTTGCATTGGGTAATATGCTTCGCATCTTTGGAAAAAATAAATTCTATCTTAAAAATACCAATGTTATTGAAAGTATTGCAAAAATTAACACACTAGTTTTTGATAAAACAGGTACGATCACAACAAATAATAGCTCTAATATAAGTTTTGAAGGAGATAAATTGAATGATTTAGAAATTAATCTCATAAAATCATTACTCAGGTCTTCTAACCATCCTTTAAGTAGAATGTTATTTGATTTTTTACCAGAAGGGAAAAAATGGGATGTAGATGGTTTTAAAGAAGTATTAGGGAAAGGTATTCGTGGTATTGTCCAAAATAAAGAAATTCAATTAGGATCTGCATCTTTTGTTGGAGCGATATCTGAAAATATTTTACACACCTATATATACATCAAAATAGATAAGAAGATCATTGGAAAATTTATTTTCAACAATGAATACAGGGAAGGCTTAAAAGATAGTTTGCAAAGTTTTTCTAAAAATTATGATATTGCAATTCTTTCAGGAGATAATGAAGGTGAAAAAGAAAACCTTAAACAGCTACTACCAAATGATTCTCAATTGTTATTTAATCAAAAACCAGGAGATAAGTTGTTATATATAAAATCTTTACAAGATAAAGAACATAAAGTAATGATGTTTGGAGATGGCTTGAATGATGCTGGAGCACTGGCACAAAGTAATGTGGGAATAGCCATATCAGAAAACATAAATGTATTTTCACCTGCATGCGATGGAATTTTAGATGCAGAAGAATTTAAAAACCTGCCAAATTTTATCCAATTATCAAAAAAAGCAATGCTAGTGATTAAATTTAGCTTCGGCCTTTCTTTTCTATACAATATTGTGGGAATGTATTTTGCAATTTCAGGTTCCCTATCACCAATCGTTGCTGCGATACTAATGCCGTTAAGCTCTATATCCGTAGTAATATTTGTTACGATTAGTACAAATTTTATTTCAAAAAAAATCTTACATTAGCAATTGTTAATATTATGTTAATGATTTTTATAAAAAATATGACATTTATCATGTAAATTTCATTAAACATTTTTATTTTTGTATCAGCTTAATTGAAAATCAAAATATGAGTATCTTATTTATGACTATTGCTGTTAGTCTATTTATAGCTATCATCTTTTTTATAATTTTTATAAGGTCTGTAAAGTCTGGTCAATATGATGACTTATATTCTCCATCTGTGAGAATGCTTTTTGATGATGAGCTTGTTAAGGATGAAACCAAAGAAAAAACAAACTAATTATAACTAAAATTAACTAACTTAATTATTTTAAATGGAGAAAGAACAGTTTTATTACGACAACAAGATTGTAAAAATGTTTTTCATTGCTACAGTTGTTTGGGGCATTGTAGGAATGCTTGTGGGGCTAATGGTAGCCTTTTTATTTAATTTCCCAAACTATATGGAAGGAATTTCATGGCTAAGCTTTGGGCGATTACGTCCTTTACACACGAATGCTGTAATTTTTGCTTTTGTTGGTAATGGATTTTTTGTTGGGATGTATTATTCTATGCAACGATTACTAAAAACAAGAATGTTTAGTGATGCTTTGAGCAAAATTCATTTTTGGGGTTGGCAATTGATCATTGTTGCAGCAGCAATTACATTACCACTAGGCCTTACTTCATCAAAAGAGTATGCTGAATTGGAATGGCCAATTGATATTGCTATCACCTTGATATGGGTGGTTATGGGTATCAATATGATCGGGACTATGATCAAGCGTAGACAGCGACATATATATGTTGCCATATGGTTTTATATCGCAACATTTGTAACCATTGCTGTTTTGCATATCTTTAATAACTTAGAATTACCAGTATCTGCTTTTAAAAGCTATTCCGTTTACGCTGGTGTTCAGGATGCCATGGTACAATGGTGGTATGGTCATAATGCAGTAGCATTTTTCTTAACAACTCCTATGTTGGGATTGATGTATTATTATGTACCAAAAGCTGCTAACAGACCTGTTTATTCCTATAGATTATCTATCATTCACTTTTGGACTTTGATATTCATTTATATATGGGCAGGACCTCACCATTTATTATATACTGCTCTACCAGAATGGGCGCAAAATTTAGGAACGGTATTTTCTATTATGTTGATTTTCCCTTCTTGGGGTGGTATGATCAATGGTTTATTAACCCTTCGTGGTGCATGGGATAAAGTTAGAGAAGATCCTATTTTAAAATTCTTTGTGGTTGCGATTACTGGTTATGGTATGTCAACTTTTGAAGGACCAATGCTTTCTTTTAAAAATTTAAATGCAATTGGGCACTATACAGATTGGATCGTTGGACACGTTCATATTGGTACTTTAGCATGGAACGGTTTTATCATAGCAGGTATGCTCTATTGGTTAGCAAAGAAATTATGGAAAACTGAATTGTATTCTACAAAATTGGCAAATCTCCATTTCTGGATTGGTACATTGGGTATTTTATTTTACGCATTACCTCTTTACGTTGCAGGCTTTACTCAAGCTGCAATGTGGAAACAATTTAACCCAGATGGCACCTTGGTTTATGGTAATTTTTTAGAGACCGTAACGCAAATTTTACCTATGTATGCTATGAGAGCATTTGGTGGTACATTGTATTTTATAGGATTTAGCATCATGGCTTATAACTTAGTAAAAACAGCTAAAATGGGTAGTACTGTTGAAGATGAATTAGCAGAAGCAGTTCCATTAAAGAAAATTGGTGCAGGAAGAATTGCAGGAGAACATTGGCATTCGTGGTTAGAAAGAAGAACAGTTTTATTTACAATTTTATCAACAGTAGCTATTATCATAGGTGGGGCTGTTGAAATCGTACCTCTGTTAGTGGTAGACTCTAACATACCAACCATTACCTCTGTTAAGCCTTACACTCCACTTGAATTAGAAGGAAGAGATATTTATATCCGCGAAGGATGTAATAACTGTCACTCTCAGATGATCCGTCCGTTCAGATCAGAAGTAGAACGTTATGGTGAATATTCAAAAGCAGGTGAGTTTGTTTATGATCACCCATTTTTATGGGGTTCAAAAAGAACTGGGCCAGATGTACATCGAATAGGTGGGAAATATAATGACAACTGGCATTTTAACCATATGTTAGACCCAAGGTTGACTTCTCCAGGATCTATTATGCCTCAATACCCATGGATTATTAAAAATGATTTGGATATATCAAATACCGTTAATAAAGTTAACGGAATGATAAAACTTGGTGTTCCTTATACCCAAATGGAATTAGACAAGGCTGTTTATCTATTGAAAAAT
>JADGEA010000198.1 GCA_016744615.1 Flavobacteriaceae bacterium | reverse complement strand
AACAGAGAAACAAGGTATTGCCGGAAAAAGACTTAAAGCAGGTTGGAATCAAGCGTATCTATTAAAAGTCTTAAATATTAAAGTGTGAGTTTGCCCTGAGAAAATATAAGGAATATTCGTTGTATTTTTGTAAAAATAATTATGCAAAATGAAAATTATAAGTCGGTATTTTAAAGAATTATCCCCCGAACAGATCCAACAATTTTCAAAATTGGATGATTTATACAAAACATGGAATTCTCAGATCAATGTGATATCCAGAAAAGATATTGATGAGCTATATTTACGGCATGTTTTACATTCGTTAGGAATTGCAAAAGTGCAAAAATTCATGCCAGATGCAAATATATTGGATGTAGGCACCGGAGGAGGTTTTCCCGGAATTCCACTGGCAATTTTATTTCCTGAAAGTCATTTTTATCTGGTAGATTCTATTGGTAAAAAAATAAAGGTGGTAAATGCTGTTACAGAAGAATTAGGTTTGAGAAATGTAAAGGCCGAACATTTGCGTGCTGAAAAAGTAAAAGGTACATTTGATTTTATTGTAAGCAGGGCAGTTACCAATATGGATGATTTTGTAAAATGGACACGTAAAAAAGTCGCAAAAAAACAACAGCATACATTGAAAAATGGTATTTTGTATTTAAAAGGAGGAGATCTGAATGAAGAACTTCAAAATTTTCCCAAAGCAAAAATATATGATCTGTCAGATTATTTTGAAGAGGATTTTTTTGAAACAAAAAAAATGGTACATATTCCGTTAAAGTACAAACCTTAGAACTTAGCTATTCCCAACCTGCTAATCCTGCGGAAACAATAAATTTCATTACATCACTTGATTTTTTGTTTACTGGTTTAATATTCTCCTTTGGAATAATAAATAGTTCGCCAGAAAAATTATACGAATGAGGAAAATAAACAGCAACCTTGTCAACTTCGTTTAAACTTTCCAGATTATCGACGGTAATAAAACCAAGTTTTTCAAGATCAGAATTCAGATTTACTTTTACCAAAACCGGTTGATTGAACTTTTTCTCTTTTCCTACAAAAGCAGAGAAAAGGTCGTTAAAGGCCGAATAGATGAAATTTAGCAAGGGAATTCGGTTGATGATATTACTGAATAGATTTTTTAACGGACGGGCAATAATTGTTTTGCCCAAAAACCCGATAAATATCAAAAATAAAAGCAGACTTAAAACTCCCAAACCTGGAATTTCAAAATCAAAGAATTTAGCAAGTAATTTTTGTGATAAACTATCCGTAAAGGTAAAAGTAGCATAAATAATATATGCTGTTATACTTAAAGGCGCTATATACAATAAGCCTTGTAGTAAATAATTGACTAGTTTTTTCATGATTCTAATTTTATTTAGGATATAAATACTGCTATTAAAGTACAAAAATGAACAACTAATTTGATATAATTAATTTTTTTGGTCGGTTTTATATATTTTCGCATTTCAATTTAAATATATTTAGAAATGGATAATACGAAAGAATGTTTGGTTTGTAAAAAGAGCCACAAAGAAATACCGGTAACAAAATTTTATTATCAGGAAACCAGTTTTTATATATGCCCACAACATATTCCTGTATTAATTCACGATCCACAAAAATTAGTTGGATTGTTACCCGGAGCAGATACTATGCAGGCAGGCTAAGAAATTTTTAGTTTGCAGAAATAGGAAATAATGCTTACCAAGTTTGATAAAGCATAAAAAAGCCTTCAAAATATTTGAAGGCTTTTCTACTCAAACATAATGGTGAAAATTGGGATATTTTTTAGGAGCTTTTGTTTAAAAACGGATACAAAATATCAACTTGTAAAATAATGTTAAAAATTGTTAAAAAATAATGTTAACCTTTTTCTTTTTTAGGTATTAAGTTAGAAATATTGTTTAATTTTAAAACTTAATCTTATGGAAAAACACCGAACACCGAACACCGAACACCGAACACCGAACACCGAACACCGAACACCGAACACCGAACACCGAACACCGAACACCGAACACCGAACACCGATTAGCCAGTGTTACAACAAATTCGAAACTATATAATTTCCACTTCATAGTTTCAATTATTATGTTTTCAACACTCTTATTTTCCTGCCAAGAAGAATCTTTATTTTTAGAAGAAAATCAAAGTACATCACAATTTGCTGATGATGGTACTGTGATTAAAGGAAGGTTCTTTTTTAACTCAAAAGAGTCTTTGGGAAAACAAATTCAGAAATTTGAAGAAGAAGATATTTCAGTAATAGAAAATAAATTTGAAACATTTTACAAAAATGGCTTTCGTTCTCACACTCCTGTTGTAAATTCTGAAAATGAGACTTTATTAACAACATTTGCTAAAGAAAGAGCTTATTTAAGAAGTTTATCTCAAAATAATTATAAATCTACAGAAAAAGAAGATGATGAAGATGGTTTTATATCTGATCCTTTCTTTGCAGCCGTAGTTAATCAAAATAATGAAATTATTGTTGGAGATACACTTTATAAATATACCGAAGAAAAAGGATTGTATTTTTCACATATCAAAGACTCCACTTTCTTATTTAATTATTTTAATAATGAAATAGTAAATAAAAGTATAAATTATAAAATAGCCAGTGCAGTTGATGCCCCTTGTGCAGAAAGAGATCAATATGGAGGTATAACACAAGTTGGAGAAAATGTTCTTAGATATGTAGCACCAATTGATGAAGAAGGTTGTGATACAGGTGGAGGCTCTAGCGGAGGAAGTTCAATTCCAGTTGTAACAGCCGAAGAAAATATAAATACAATTATTAATGGATTACCGGAATGTATTGGAAAAGCAGGAAGTGAGTTTCGAGATCTTTTTGGGAAAAGTTTTTATTGCCGTAGTTATTGGACAGATACAAGAAGAATACATACAGAGTTTTGGAGTAAAAATTGGCTAGTATATACATCAACAGGGATTATGGTAAAATCTCAAAGAAAGTTTTTGGGAGTCTGGAACAGATCAAAGGTGGATGAACTGTATTTAGGAATTAATAAAATATTATTAAAATATACCTATCAAGAGCCAGAAATTCAATATGATCCTACTTCAATTTACGGATTTGTAGACCATAGAGTACCTCTGTATATGTACAGTGGTAAATTTTATACTAAAACAGATCCGGCCTATGGTTCTTTTAGAAATATTTTAGTCAATATAACAAAAAATAAATTGCCTTTTTTTGAGTTTGATAATATTGATGTATTAAATATTTATATTCCTAGTATTCTATTTCTTGGTGATTATAACATAAACTCAACCACAGGAAACAGTATTTACACCCAATCTAATATTAAAAAGTTATACAAAATGGGTGCAGATTTTTTAAAATCAAAAATTGGCGGGATCAAAGATTTTGTTATAACCTATCAAAAAACGCCTACTGAAATTGAGGTTTTATATTTTGGGGAACAACATCATAAAAAGGATGCCAATTTAATAAAAAGATATTTCTATAAAGATAATGGATTTCTCTTTAAAATAAATTCAGCAAGCAACCCAAAACCAGGAAATTATATAGATAGCCGTGGTAACCCATATACTGTCCCTAAGTTTAATACAAAATTTGGGTTTGAACCCGTAGATACTTATTTTAGAGACTACACCTATTATGATTTAGATTTTTATGCAATGGGTAAAAGAAATGGCACATGGAAAGGGAATAGAATGGTTAGAAATGACAACAACTAAAACAAAGCATATGAAAACAATAATTTTAACAATCGTTTTATTAATCATTACTTTTTTAGGTTATACACAAAGTGGTAAATTAGAAAATAAATGGTATTCAACCGCTGAAGTTGAATTTATTTTTCCTAACAATTTTTCATATAATTACGGTACCGAACGTGGTGGAACTGACGACGAATTATCACCAAGTGGTTTTTTATTAAAATCATTTGGAGCACAATATACCTATAATTATATTTTTTTTTCAAAACTAAGTATAGGCGCGTTGGCTGGAATCCAGACTTTATCATACCCAAGAGACTTTTTTATGGTAAAGGCTGGGGTTATCTTAAAATATTTCTTTGTTAGTAGAGATAATGTTTATGTATATGCACTTCATTCAAATATTTTTAGTTTAGATAAAAGTCAGTTTAAAAAAGGAGGAAGTCTTAGATTAGGTATTGGTTTACCGGTGTTTAAAAGAGATAATTTTAACATTACAACAAATATATTTGCAGAACATATGTATTTGGATTTAGATGCAGCAGAACCCATTTATGACTATGAGAATGAAGAACCGGATGCTCTAACTGTCAAAGGTGTTTTGGGTATAAGTTTTGGTATTCAATTTTAGTTCATGATAAAAACTCACGGGGTAAATATATCCGGCATAAAAAGATTCACCCGGTGAGTAAATAGAGTTAGTCAGGGTTTTGCTTTTTTAATGATGATGAAAAGCAACCCAAAACCAGGAAATTATATAGATAGCCGTGGCAATCCATATACTGTCCCTAAAAGTTTAATACAAAATTTGGGTTTGAACCCGTAGATACTTATTTTAGAGTACACCTATTATGATTTAGATTTTTATGCAATGGGTAAAAGAAATGGCACATGGAAAGGAAGTAGAATGTTTGTTAATGAGCAAAATAATTAAATCTATATAAAATGAAACGTACTCTATTAATATTATTATTTTTAAGTATTACCTTAGTTAGTAATGCACAAAAAGATAAATTAGACAACAAATGGTATTCTACTGCAGAAATTGAATTTATTTTTCCTTATAAATATCATTATTCTTATTTTGTAGGAAATAAAATTATATTCAATAATTTCGATAATATTTTTTCTTTAAAGTCATTTGGTGCTCAATATACCTATAATTATACATTTTTCTCAAAACTAAGTGTGGGAGCTTTGGCTGGGATCCAGACATTATCAGAACCAAGTAACTTCTTTATGATAAAAGTTGGTGGTATTTTAAAATATTTTTTTGCTGGCAGAGATAATATTTTTATTTATACTCAAATGGCACATGTTTTTAGTACAAATAAAAGTCAGTTTAAAAAAGGAGGAAATGGTAGATTAGGTATTGGTTTACCAATATTAAAAAGAGATGGTTTTAATATCACGACAAATGTATTTGTTGAACATAATAGTTTAGATTTAGATGGAGCGAAACCAATATATGGTATTGAAGATGAGGTGCCATCTAGAGTAGTTAGCAATTCTTTTGGTATAAGTTTTGGCGTACAATTTTAATTTTATATATGAAAACAATAATTTTAACAATCGTTTTATTAATCACTACTTTTTTAGGTTATACACAAAGTGGTAAATTAGAAAATAAATGGTATTCAACCGCTGAAGTTGATTTTGTATTCCCAAATAAATTTAGGGATGATTATTCTACAGAACGTGGTGGAACTGACGATGAATTATCACCAAGTGGTTTTTTATTAAAATCATTTGGAGTACAATACACCTATAAATTATATATTTTTCAAAAAATTAAGTGTAGGGGCATTGGCAGGCGTTCAAACATTATCTTACCCCAAAGATTATTTTATGCTAAAAGTCGGTGGAATAATTAAGTTTTTCTTTGCAGGTAGAGATAATGTTTACATTTATACTCAGGTTGCACATAATTTCAGTACTGATAATAGCAAATTTAAGAAAGGAGGAAGTGGTAGATTAGGTATTGGTTTACCTGTATTTAAAAGAGATAATTTTAATATTACTACTAATATTTTTGCTCAACGAATTAGTTTAGATTTAGAAGGTGAAGATCCTATTTATGAATTTGAAGGTGAAGTACCAATGCGTTTAACGATGGAGGGATCCTTTGGCATTAGTTTTGGTATTCAATTTTAGTTTATGATATAACTGTTATGAAAAAAAATCACTAGGTGAGTAAATAGAGTTGATTAGGGCTTCGCTTTGAATGAAGCCCTGATTATTTAAAAAGCCCACGAGATATCGCGGGCTTTTATTATTTTTAGTCAACAATTTACTTTAACTGTTAACTGAATTTACTCTCCCAAAAACGGATAGCGATAATCTGTTGGAGCAACAAATGTTTCTTTAATCGTACGATTAGAGACCCATCTTAATAAGTTCCATACTGAACCAGCTTTATCATTTGTACCTGATCCACGAGCACCACCAAATGGTTGCTGACCAACAACTGCTCCGGTTGGCTTATCATTGATGTAAAAGTTTCCGGCAGCATTTACCAAAGCTCTGGTAGCTTTACTGATAACATATCGGTCACCACTAAAAATAGCTCCGGTTAAGGCATAAGGACTTGTATTGTCAATTACTTTCAATATGTTTTCCCACTCTTTGTCTTCATAAACATAAACGGTTAATACTGGGCCGAATAATTCTTCTTCCATGGTAATATAATGAGGGTCAGTAGTAAGAATTACAGTTGGGCGAATAAAATACCCTTTATCCATACTGTAGGTTCCTCCAATAATTACATCAGCATCTTTATCTTTTTTGGCATCTTCAATAAAACCAGTCAGTTTTTCATACGAACCACGGTCGATTACGGCAGTAATAAAATTAGTAGGATCTTCTGGTGATCCCATTTTCATGGAATCAAGATCTTTTCTTAATTTTGCTTCTACGTCTTTCCATAATGATTTTGGAATATAAGCTCTTGATGCAGCCGAGCATTTTTGTCCTTGATATTCAAAAGCTCCACGAGATAATGCTGTTGCAACCTGTACTGCATTTGCAGTTGGGTGTGCCCAAACAAAATCTTTACCACCAGTTTCACCAACAATTCTAGGGTAATATCTGTAGTTGTTCATGTTGTTTCCTATCATTTTCCAGAAACTTTTAAATACCGGTGTAGATCCTGTAAAATGAACTCCAGAAAATTCAGGATTGCCCATTACCACTTCTGTTATAGTACTTGATTTTCCGGTAACCATATTGATTACACCATCAGGTAAACCTGCTTCTTTAAATATTTGCATGATCACATTTGCAGAAAATATTTGTGTGCGTGCTGGTTTCCAGATGATCACATTTCCCATCATTGCTGGTGCAGCAGGTAAATTTCCGGCAATAGCCGTAAAATTAAAAGGAGTGATGGCATATACAAACCCTTCTAAAGGGCGATATTCCATTCTATTCCAAACT
>JADGEA010000433.1 GCA_016744615.1 Flavobacteriaceae bacterium | reverse complement strand
CCCCAAAGTAAATAAAAGGAGAGTAGCGTGGAAAATATAAAATTTAGATTAATTATATTGATAGCTGGATATGTTGACCTTTATTGTGCATTAACTTCTATATTAACATTCGGTCTATACAGGTCGTGGATTGATTTTAGATTCAGGCTTTGGATAGCAAAAAGAAGTATTAGGAAAAGTAAACATTAAAGCTTGACGTGTAATATTAAGTCGTGTAAAGTTAAACATAAACAAAAAGGAGAGAGTATGAAAGATCACAGAGGAGAGCATAGAAAGAAACTAGCAAGTAAAAACCATGAATCTATTAAAACATGGTTCGACAAAAACCCTGATGGAATGATGAAAGATTGTTGTAAAGATTTGGGGTTGTCGCATGTAACAGTTGGTAAATATGTAAAGGTGATAAAAGAAAAAGCCGGAAATTAATCCGGCCTAATCGGTGTGAGAGAGTGTGATACCTACCTTATACCAAAATCAAATATAAATGTCAAATAGGAATCAAACATGGACGGTTGGATAAAGCTCCATAGACAAACAATAGACAGCAGAGTTTTTGTAAATGACGGCCTGCTAAAGGTTTGGGTCTGGTGTTTATTAAAGGCAAATCACTCACAGCAATGGGTTGATATCAAAACTGGCAGAGGCACAACAGAGGTAAAAGTTTTACCAGGCCAATTTGTTTTTGGTAGGAAAACAGCAGCCAAAAGTTTAAAGATGAAACCAGATACTGTCTACAGTCGCATGAAGAAATTAGAAAAGATGGAAAATATCAACATGCAAAACAACACCCATTATTCAATAATATCTATAGTAAATTGGAGTAGTTACCAGAATATAAGTTCAGACAGCCAACAGCAAAGCCAACACCCAACTAACACCCAAATACCAACCAACCAACAACCAAATAACACAGACAAGAATGAAGAGAATGAAAATAAAGAAATACTTCAGGAAAAAGAGTTTAATTCGTTTTGGGAATTATTCCAAAAAAAAGAAGATAGAAAAAAATGTGCTACCAAATGGAAAAATATTTCTAAGAAAGATAAGGAATTAATTTTTAAAACTGTATCAGCTTATGTCGAGTCTACACCAGATAAACAATATAGGAAAAATCCTTTAACTTGGCTAAATGGTGAATGTTGGAATAATGATTATTCAGAAGATAAAACACAAAAGATGCCGAGGTTTTAAGTGAAAACATATTCTGATTACAAAATAGACCTTGAAGGGAAAACAGGAACACAAGTTAGGGTTTTATGCCCTGAGTGTTCTAGCGTCAGAAGGAAAAGTAAATTAAAAGAGCTTGCTGTAAATACAGAAAAACAAACCTGGTTCTGCCACCACTGTAATTGGACAGGGGGATTAAACGGCAAAACATACACAAGACCTGAATACACAGCAAAAACAAAACTACCTGAAAACGTTTTAAAATATTTTAAAGATCGTGGCATATCAGAAATGACTTTAGAATCAAATAAAATCGGGTACGGTCCTATTTGGATGCCTGCCGTTGAAAAGGAAGTTAACTCCATTCAATTCCCATTTTACAAGAACGGAATGGTTGTCAATGTTAAATATCGAGATGGTGAAAAACATATGCGCCAAGCGAAAGACGCTGAAAAGTGTTTTTATGGATACGACCATATGACTAATACATCTGACACATTAATTATTTGCGAAGGTGAGCCGGATTGGTTAACGCTGTTTGAGGTAGGATTTAAAACAGACATTGTATCTGTTCCTGATGGCGCTCCATCTTCGACTGCAACAAATTACAATACAAAATTCGAGTTTTTAAATTC
>JADGEA010000197.1 GCA_016744615.1 Flavobacteriaceae bacterium | reverse complement strand
GCGTTCAGCCTCTGTCAGACGGACGTAGACCTCGACCTCGTCGTTGTCCCGCTGGATTTTCAAGGCCTGAGATCCATAATAGGCACCATAGATCTGGGTGGCCAGATCCGACAGGCTTATCCCTAAGTATTCGGCTTCAGGCTTGATATGAAACTTAAGCTCATTTTTCCCGGGGGCATTGTCGGAATATATCTGGGAAACCCCGTCCATGGTGGTCAGTTTTGCGATTTTTGCGATGGCCAGTGGACCTTCCGCCATATTTTTCGGATTTCTGTTTTTGGTACAACATTACTTGAATATCTAGCATATTTATTCCAAGATCCTCACTTAATTTTTTAGTGAAATCATAAGCCTTAAATAAGTCTTCTTCGGCAATAATACCAATCGTTTTTATGCTTTCAATTTGATTTTGAGATGCTTTAACAGTTTTCTTTTGCTGTTTCATCAAATATTTAAATGCCTTATTTTTTTTTATTCCTTTTAAATTCATTTACTTTTACATTATCCATAACAAAACTAATTAAAATAATGAAACATTATTTATTTTTTTTACTCATTATCGCCTTTTTATCCGGATGTAAAGAGAAAACATTTCAACTTTATAAAATAACAGGTAACCAATTGGATATCAATGATAGTTTATCAACCGATTCTATTTTTCTAAATTCTATTCGACCTTATAAAGACACTTTGAGAAATAAGATCAATACCTATTTATGCTACAACCCGGTAATTTTGGATAGAAAAGAAATGCCTTTAGAAAGTTCTTTAGGAAATTTGTATGCAGATATTTGCTATGAAAAAGCAAATACTATCTTCTTAAAAAAAACAACTAAAAAAATTGATTTTGCTTTATTTAATTTTGGAGGAATAAGAACGACAATTCCGAAAGGAAATATTACCGTAGAAAATATCTTTAAGTTAATGCCTTTTGAGAATAAACTAGTTGTGGTTGAATTATCTGGTAAACAAACTCAGGTACTTTTTGATTATTTGGAAAATAGAAAAGAAGCCCATCCTATTTCTCACCTTCGTCTTAAAATGACTGGTAATAAATTAAGTTCCATTTTAATAAACGGTGCGCCTTTTGACGTTTCAAAAAACTACTTTGTGTTAACCCACGATTATCTTCAGCATGGAGGAGATCAAATGAATTTTTTTAAAGACCCAATCAGTCTATTTGATACAGAATACAAAGTGAGAGATGCCATCATTGATTCTCTAAAAGATATAGATACTATAAAAGTAAAATTAGACGGTAGATTTGTAAAGATTAAATAATTATGAAAAGACGTAATTTTATAAAAAATACTTCTGCAACAACTGCATTGATCAGCTTAAGCGGATTACCTTTAACCTCTTGTAATCAAAACCTTACAAAATGTATTACTGTTTTGCACACCAATGATGTGCACAGTCATATTGAACCCTTTGCTCACAATCATCCTGATTATCCCAATTTGGGAGGAATAGCTAGAAGAGCTTCCTTGATAGAGCAAATCAGAAAAGAAAATATAAATACCCTTTTATTGGATGCCGGTGATATTTTTCAGGGAACACCTTATTTTAACTATTTTGGAGGCGAAGTTGAATTCAAAATGATGAGCAAATTAAAATATGATGCTGCAACTGTTGGTAATCACGATTTTGACAACGGAACCAAGGGATTGAATATACAACTTCCACATGCAAAATTTGATTTTATCATTTCAAATTATGATTTTAAGAACACCGTTTTAGACGGAAAAACAAAACCCTATAAAGTTTATCATAAAAACGGTATTAAAATTGGGCTTTTTGGATTGGGAATTGAACTTGACGGATTGGTTGATCCAAATAATTTTAAAGAAACCAAATATCTTGACCCGGTTGAAATTGCACAGGAAATGAGTAATAAATTAAAAAATGAATTCCATTGCGACCTAATCATCTGTCTTTCGCATTTAGGATATTACTACAAAAGGAATCCGAAAAACATATCAGACCTAAATCTGGCAAAACAAACCAAAAATATTGACCTGATCATTGGTGGTCACACCCATACTTTTTTACCCAAACCTACTATTGTAAAAAATAGTGACAATAAAAATATGCTTATCAATCAAGTTGGTAAATGGGGTATTTACCTTGGGAGAATCGACTTTTATTTTGATAGTAAAAACAATAAAATAAGTAAAGGAAAGCAGATTATTCTATCCTAGAAAAGCATATCAATTAGTTCTATTCCCTACTTAACGGAACAGGCTTATCTCTTTTTAATAGAAAATAAATATTCATTATCATTATAAATAAATTGGTTATCATAACAGGTATTGAATCAATATAATACCCATAAATAACAAAAAGAACACAACCAATTATATTTACAATTCTTAATTGTTTAATGTTTTTAAAAGTAAATGAAGCCGCCACAAAAAATGAAGCTGCATACCCTAGCCATTGAATATAATTCTCGATCATTTAACAAATAAACAAAAAATTTAGAAATAAAAATATAAGAAGTTTAATTATTAACCATATCCAAAAAAATACTATTTTAGTGCGTTCAAACCTGTTTTTTTATGTTAGAACTTGCCGGAATTATAATTTTAGGAATTTTAGCACAATGGTTTGCATGGAAACTAAAAATCCCTGCAATTCTGCCTTTAATTCTCATAGGTCTATTTGTTGGTCCGATTTCTACTTTGTTTTCTGAAGATGGCAATAAATGGATAGAACCTCTATGGAATGGAGAAATAGGACTCTTTCCAGAGGAAAGACTGTTTAACTTCGTATCACTTTCTATCGCTTTGATTTTATTTGAGGGTGGATTAACCTTAAAAAAAGAAGAGATCAAAAGTGTTGGACCGGTAATATATAAACTGATTACTTTAGGTTCCTTCATTACTTTGATCACCGCCGGTGTGGCAGCACATTATATAATCGGTTTAAATTGGTCATTATCACTTTTGTTTTCAGCTTTAATAATTGTAACCGGTCCCACTGTTATTACACCAATTCTCCGAAATTTGGCGATTAAAAAAGATATTTCCACCATATTAAAATGGGAGGGTATTTTGATTGATCCTATTGGCGCATTGGTAGCTGTATTGGTATATGAATTTATTAGTGTAGGTAGTGATCATGGCATGAGATACACCCAAGATACACTAATAGAATTTGGAAAAATAATTATCATTGGTTTTTCTATCGGTTTTACTTCTGCTTATGCTTTTTCGATGGCTTTAAAGCAAAAAATGATTCCACATTATCTATTAAATGCAATTGTATTGGCTTTAGTTTTAGGAGTTTTTGTATTAGCAGATCTATTCGCTCATGAAAGCGGATTACTTGCAGTTGTAATTATGGGCATGGTATTGGGCAACAAGAATATAGATGCCTTAAAAGAAGTACTCTATTTTAAAGAAACCATCAGTATTTTATTGATCTCTATTCTTTTTATCTTACTTTCTGCCAATATCGATATTTCTGATCTGGAATTAATCCTTAACTGGAGGTCTTTCGTATTATTTATGATCGTAATTCTTATTGTAAGACCATTAGGAGTATTTGCCAGCACCAAAAATAGTAATTTAAAAATCAACGAAAAGATCTTTATCAGTTGGGTTGGCCCTCGTGGAATAGTCGCTGCCGGTATTGCCTCTTTATTCGGAATAAAACTAACTATGCAAGGTGTAGAAAATGCAAATTATATCACTCCTCTGGTATTTATGATCGTATTAGGCACCGTATTACTAAATGCTACGACTGCACGCTTGTTTGCTCGATTAACCAAGGTTTTATTAAAAACGTCAGAAGGAATCTTAATCATAGGTGCTTCATTACCAGCAAGATTAATTGCAACCTATCTTAAAGAAAATGGTCGACGAGTTGCTTTAATTGACAGCAATCTAAACCATATTGCATCTGCAAAAAAAGACAATTTAGAAGCTATTAAATGTGATATTTATTCTGATGATCTGATGGAGAATATTGAATTGAATGATATAGGTTATTTAATGGCTTTAACAGGAAGCAATACTATTAACAAATATGCCATTGATAAATTAGGACCCTATTTTGGTGAAGAAGGAGCTTTACGTTTGATCAGTTCTACTGAAATGCTTGACCCTTCCAACAACCCGAAAAATGTATTATTCTCCCAAACAGACGATTTTATAAACATTAGTAAAGTAGTTAGAGACTATCCGAATATCAATGAAGCAGAAATCACCTCTAAAGAACAATACTTAGATTTATTAAAATCAATAAATAATGAATTAAAAGCTGTGCCCCTTTTTATTAAAAATAACCAAAATAAAATACAGATCATCCCATCCAAAAGTGAACAACTATCTATTGAATCTGGTAATAAATTAATGTATTTAGGTAAAAAATTAGATTTTAAATTTGATTAGATCTTTTTCATCTGTTGCTTCACCATGCGAATCTGATCGGCAAGCATACCGTGTTTATCCAGTTTTTTAGCTTCTGCAATCAAATTTGTGGCTTCTCGTTTTCTTCGTTTGGTCATGGCAATACCAGCCAATTGTAATTTGGCCATTGCTTTATCATGATCCATAGATAGACCTAGATCTAAAGCTTTTTTAAAATGCCTTCCTGCCAAGGTTAAATTGGTTTGCGATAAAGTAATTCCTCTTAAAAAATTATAATAACCTTCCTGCTTTTTAAGTAAAGCCGAAGAAGGATTTTTGATCTTATCCAATAATTTAGCAGTTCCAACCATATCCTGTTTTCTCAATTTCAAAAATGACAATAGCAATATTTCATTTTTAAAGTACAAAAAAACAAAAATACCTGCCAATAGTAAAATGGAAATTCCATTCATTATATGACCTTTGGTAAACTCTAAAACTGCCCAAGCAGTAATTAAAACTGCAATTACTAATTTTATATTTTTATTAAACATATTCTTTTTTTTAATTGGATTACAAATTTACATCTTTTATCCTTTTTTTTAACATCAATTTAGTTTTCTTTCCTTAATTAATTTAACTTTGACATATCTTATCACAGATAAAAAATGTATTAAATGATATATTTAAACATCTATTTGAACATCAAAAGCCCAATGCAATAAACCTCTTTATTGATTATATTTTTATTACTTCTTTTTACTTTAAACTTCTTACTTTAAACTTACACAATGGAATTACCATATGCAGAACCGTATAAAATAAAAATGGTGGAAACCATTAAAAGATCTACTGTTGCACAAAGAAAACAATGGATCAAAGAAGCCAACTACAATTTATTCAATTTATCATCAGATAAAGTCTATATAGATCTCTTAACCGACTCTGGAACCGGAGCAATGAGTGATAAACAATGGGGTGCTTTGATGGAAGGTGATGAAAGTTATGCAGGATCACAATCCTTTTTAAAATTAAAATCTACCGTTCAAAAAATCACAGGCTTTGAATATTTTTTACCTACCCACCAGGGAAGAGCAGCTGAAAATGTTTTGTTTTCTGTTTTGGTAAAGGAAGGAGATATAGTCCCTGGAAATTCGCACTTTGACACCACCAAAGGCCATATTGAATTTAGAAAAGCCAAGGCTGTTGACTGTACAATCAATGAAGCATTTGACACAGAAGATATGCATCCTTTTAAGGGGAATATAGATCTTGACAAATTAAAAAAAGTATTTAGTGAAAATCCGATTGAAAAAATTCCTTTTGTGATTATTACAGTCACAAATAACAGCTCAGGTGGTCAACCGGTTTCCATGGAAAATATAAAAGCTGTTTCTGAATTTTGTAAAAGCAATAAGGTTCCCATAATTTTTGATTCTGCTCGCTTTGCGGAAAATGCATATTTTGTAAAGATCCGTGAAGAAGGATATCAGGATAAAACAATTAAAGAAATTGCAAAAGAAATGTTTTCCTATGGAGAAGGAATGACCATGAGTTCAAAAAAAGATGGCTTGGTAAATATGGGAGGTTTTATTGCCTTGAGAGATGAAGAGATATTTAAAAAAGCAACTGTTTTCAATATCATGTATGAAGGCTTTATCACCTATGGCGGAATGAGCGGCAGAGATATGGCTGCTTTAGCTGTAGGGCTGAATGAAGCAACGGAATACGAATACCTTGAAAGTAGAATCAGACAGGTTGTACATTTAGGCTATAAACTAATTGAGTTTGGTGTACCTGTTCAACATCCTATTGGTGGACATGCTATTTTTATTGATGCCAATAAATTTGTACCAACCATACCTAGAGATGAATATCGTGCTCAGGCACTGGCTATTGAATTGTATATTATTGGCGGAATCAGAGGTGTTGAAATTGGAACCGTTTTAGCAGATCGTGATCCTTTTACAAGAAAGAACAGATATCCTGAATTAGAACTGGTAAGGTTGGCAATACCACGCAGAACCTATACCCATAATCATATGGAATATATTGCTGCTGCTTTAAAAAATATTTTTGATTCACGTAGTGAAGCAAAATCAGGGTATAGAATTATTGATGAAGCACCAATCATGCGTCATTTTACTGTTAAATTTGAGAAGATCTAAAAAAATCAGAGCTTTACCAAATTACAATTTGAAATACTCATCCGATAGCTAATAACTTTGGTGATGATAGCCATCAGTTGGCAACAAGCAAGAATAAATTAATATGGAAAGAAAAAGTGAAAATTCAATTTTAATAATTGGAAATGGATTTGATTTAGCACACCAATTAAAAACTAGTTATAATGATTTCGCAAATTACTTTATTGAAAACAGAATTGTTCCTGAATTGTTAGAATCACATAAGACAAAAAATTATCAGAATTCTTTTTTAAAAAAACGATTCCTAAAACCCTTTATTAAGAATAGGGTGGTTACTCATTTAGATAATTATCGCGATTTCATTTCTTATTATACAATGAGAAATGAAATTGAAAAACTAACAGATTATCTAACAAAGAATAAAAATATCATTAAGGCTATAATTTCGAATAATTTTCTTGGTAAATTGTACTCTAACGGCTACCTGAACTGGTTTGATATTGAAAATGCATATTTTAAGGAATTAGTTACTTTTAAGAATCATTTACTAAGGAGTTGTCAATAAATAAAGTTTACAAATATGGCTTAATGCAGTAGTTCCATTCACCATGAAAATCATCTCTTTCTATATTTATACTTTTCTTTTCCT
>JADGEA010000196.1 GCA_016744615.1 Flavobacteriaceae bacterium | reverse complement strand
TTCAAATAATAACCATAGAATAGTATTCCTAAAAGGAAATTTTGACCCAGACAGGATCAAAGAACTAATTGACGGCCATGAACTGGAAGATTTACAATTTAATTAAATAAAAGTAAAGCATTGAAGCAAAAAATAATTATCATAGGAGGAGGCGCTGCAGGTTTTTTTACATCAATCATCATCGCAGAAAATAACCCAAATTTGGATATCATTATCCTTGAAAAAGGAGATAAAGTATTGCAAAAAGTAAAGGTTTCTGGGGGTGGAAGATGTAATGTAACCCATGCCTGTTTTACCCCTAATGAGCTGGTAGAATTTTATCCCAGAGGTAAAAAGGAATTATTAGGACCTTTTCATCAGTTTATGACTGGCGACACAATGGAATGGTTTGAAAACCATGGTGTTCCTTTAAAAATTGAAGAAGATAACCGAATTTTTCCAGAATCCAATTCTTCTCAAACCATCATTGATTGTTTTACAAAAAATGCTAAAAAAAATGGGGTTAAACTTGAACTGAATCAAAATGTGCAAAGCATCGAAAAAAAAGAAGATCAATTTATAATTAAAACAAGTAATAGTATATTTTTAGCTGATAAACTAGTGATTGCAAGTGGTAGCAATCCAAAAATATGGGATTTGATAATTAAATTAGGTCATAAGGTTATTGCACCAGTCCCTTCCTTATTTACTTTTAATATCAATGATGAACGCATCAAAGAAATTCCCGGTGTTTCTGTGCCAAATGCAGAGATTCAAATAATAGATTCTAAATTTGAAAGTAACGGACCGGTTTTGATTACACATTGGGGACTCAGCGGGCCTGCAATTTTAAAATTATCGGCATTTGGAGCTCTCTTCTTAGCTGAAAAAAATTACAATTATAAGGTAAAAGTGAACTGGTTATCAAAATCTAAGGGCACAGTCTTAACGAAATTAAATATCCTGAAAAGAGAAAATACTAAAAAGAAAATTATCTTAAGATCTATGTTTAAGGATATTCCAAAACGGTTATGGGAAAAATTGGTGCTAAGCTCTCAAATTAGGCAAGACCAACGCTGGGCAGATATCTCTAACAAACAATTGAATCAATTGGCAGATCAACTCACCAATTCTGTATTTAAAGCCTATGGAAAAACCACTTTTAAAGAAGAATTTGTAACCGCTGGAGGAGTAGATCTCAAAGAAATTAACTTTAAACGATTTGAAAGTAAATTGCATAAAAATCTGTTTTTCCCCGGTGAGGTTTTAAACATTGATGCAGTAACTGGTGGTTTTAACTTTCAAAATGCATGGACTAGTGGTTTTATTGCAGGAAAAGCTATTGCCGAATAATAATAAAATAATCGTAAGGTTATTCCATTTTTTTATAATCTCTCATTTGTTTGGTTGGTTCAATTATGGAATAGCCTTTCCATAATTGATCATCAAATTGATCTACATAAATCATTTTGATAAATTCTTTTTGCTTAAAATCATTAAATTGATTGTTTGATATTTCTTTATGATCTAAAATCAACATTTCAACAGAGTATTCTTCTCTAATATTTAGATTGATTCTCACCTTGATTTCATTAAGATTTTTATCAAGTAAAAACCTCTTCTTTTTCTTTATTAAAGATAAGTTTCTATCAGCACTCATACCCGTACCTTCCTTTTTTGAAAAATACTTTAATTGATAAGTCCCGTTTCTTTTCTCAAAAGAGATAGATCCACTAAACATATTCTCAGAATAGCCTACTCCAAAAAGATGAATATTTTTACCCGTTTTACCTTCTGCATATTCATAATCAGCTCTTACCAAAGCAAATGATTTTATAGCTATGTATACCCTACCTTTAAATTTTCCGCTTTTTTTTGGAACAAAGTCAATTACATAAACATCTTCCTCATTTACAACTGTTCCACCAACTAAAGTAAACTCATACCTACTTGTATGATATAAAAAATCCCACTCTTTTTTGTTATCAAAAGAACTGTATTTTAGTAAGTGATTTGTAGAATTTCTATAATACACTGTCTTAAATTCTCTTTCATTTATTGATTTTAAAGAATCCCTTCTTTCTTTATCTAACTCGTTATTTATCTGAACTTTACCTCCAATAATTCCGCTTTTTATTTTCCAATATTCTTTTTCTTTTGTATCAGCAAACATCTTTTCAAAAATTGATTCCAATTGTTCAACATCGGCAAGGTCTTTATCTTTAAGGCTCACCATTTTTATGGGATCAATTTTAAGTTGAGTAGAATCATTCTTTATACCAGAAAAATATAGATTCCCTAAAAAGTCAGTATACGAAACCGAATGTTTTGGAAGTTTTCTTTCAATTAAATCAATCATTTTTTCATTGAGTTGAGAAAATGAGCTTTTTTTAAATTTAATATCAATTTTATCAATATCGGAAACAAATCTTCTACGAATAAAAGTTTGATTTTTACTTGAAGTTATTTTGTAATTAGAATGTTTATTTTCCAATACTTTTTTTACAATGCTCTCTGGATTTAAATTATTACTGAACACAAATATTTCTTCCAAATTATAGGTGTTCTCTTTTAAATATATCACAGCAGATCTATCTAATTGACTAATGGTCAAATTCTTTGTTTCATAACCAATATATTGAAAACTAATGGTATCCTTTTTACTGAGTTTTTCAATATTTAACAAAAATTGACCCTTTTCATTTGTAATTGATCCTTTATTTTTATGCAAAACAACAATATTTGCATAAGGTAAAATGGTTTTTTTATCAAGATCAAGGAGAACTCCGCTTATCTCTTTGTTTAAGGAAATATTAGTGGAATCTATATTTGTTTGTGAAAAACCAGCGGCAAATGATAAGAGAATTAAAATTGTTAAAAACTCTTTACTTAATAACTTATTTATCACTTTATAAAATTGAAAGTAGGGTTTCTTTTTAAAAGCAAAAAAGTAAAGTTGGGTATGCATAATGAAGGTTTTGAAGTTGATCCCAAAATAACTAAATGCTGCACTTTTAAAAACTTAAAAACATGTTAAATAACATAGAATTAACATTTCAACATTATTCATAAACTCATTATAATTATGGATCATAATTATAACAAAATCATTGATTAATTGTAGATAAATGGATGATTTTTAATGTGTTTACAAAATCCAATTAAAGATATATCCTGAAACTATAATACAAAGTGTTACTACTCCAAAGAAAATACCAATCAGTTTAAAGGTCATCACTTTTTTTAATAACATGGCTTCAGGTAATGAAAGTCCTACTACTGCCATCATAAAGGCAATTGCTGTTCCAATAGGAATTCCTTTGGTTACTAAAACCTGTACAATTGGTAAAATTCCTGAAGCATTTGAATACATGGGAACAGCCAGAATAGTAGCAATTGGAACAGCGAAAAAGTTATCTTTACTCATATATTGTTCAAAAAAACCTTCCGGGATATAACCATGCATCAACCCGCCAATAGCAATACCAACAACAACATAAGGAACTACACCTTTTAAAATATGAAGTACTTCATCCCAAATAATTGGTAATTTTTGTTTGAGTGTTTGTTTTTCTGTATGAAAAATATCTTGCTCATGCTGGGCATTGGCTAATACATCTTTAACCCAGGGTGTTAAATATTTTTCGAGTTTTAATTTCTGTAAAATAATTCCAGAAATGGTTCCCAACAATACACCACTTACAACATAAATTGCAGTCATTTTCACACCAAATAACCCTATAAACAAACCAATAGCTACCTCATTTACCAAAGGAGAAGTTATTAGAAATGCAAAAGTCACACCAAGGGGTATGCCACCTTTTACAAAACCAATAAATAGTGGAACAGATGAGCAAGAGCAGAATGGTGTAACAACACCAAACAGACTTGCCATTAAATATTCAAAACCATATAATTTTTTACGTGATAAATAATTTCTAACCTTATCAATTGGGAAATAGCTATTGATAACTCCCATCAAAAAAATAATGATAATAAGTAAGATCAGTATTTTTACTGCGTCGTAAATAAAGAAATTCAAAGCTTCTGCCAAATGGCTTTCTGCTTTCATTTTAAAAACATCAAATACAAGCCAATCGGCCATTTTTTGTACCCAGTCAAACATTTTTTCTTGCTTTTATACATATCTGTAAAGACACCCAAAAAAGATTTGAATTATCACTTTACATTCAAATTACTAATTGTATCATATAATAATTTAAAATCATGCTGAATCTCGTCTCTAACCCGAATAAATTCATTCAGAATTTCCTTTTCTGTTCCGGTAGCATCTGCCGGATCATCAAAACCAATGTGCAATCTATTCTTTACTTTTCCGGTAAATGTTGGGCAACTTTCATTGGCTCCTCCACAAACTGTAATTACATAATCAAATGTTTTATTTAAAAATTTATCTACTGATTTTGGATAATTTTCACTTAGGTCTATTCCAATCTCTTTCATTACTTGAATAGCTTTTGGATGCACCTGATTCGAAGGTTCTGTTCCTGCTGAAAAAACTTCCAATTCTTTGTTAAATGATTTTAAAAATCCTTCAGCCATCTGACTGCGACAACTGTTACCTGTACATAATATTAATATCTTCATATTGCTTTTAGCTAAGTAATTCTACTATTTCTTTTTTGGATGGCACTCTGCCCTTGATCTTTATTTCTTCATCAATTACAATTGCAGGAGTAGAAAGTACATTATATTCCATAATTTTCATCATATCTTCTACCTTTTCAATAGTTGCATCAATATTGTTTTCGTTTACAACTTCTTCTACAATTGCCGTGGTTTGTTTACATTTCAAACAACCGATTCCTAATATTTTAATTATTTTGGTCATGTATATTTTTAAAAGGGTTTTACTATTATTTTAATATAAAATTTATTTTTATGTCTTTATGCTGGACAGATATTTCATTTTTTTATTGATAAAAAAATGATTAAATCCTATTGTGATTTCCAGAAACTGCTCTTTTTAATCTGCTAATTTTTCATCCAAATAATCAAAAACTTTTTGCATTAGATGTACCCTGTCTTTTCCTCTCACATTATGTGGGTGACCGGGATAGGTGAAAAAATCAATTTGAATTTCCTTATCAACAGATTCCTTTAGCAATTGCATAGAATGTTGTGGCACTACAACATCATCAATTTGACCGTGAATGATCAATAAATTACCTTTGAGATTCTCTACATAATTTGTCACATTTGCTTTTTTATACCCTTCCGGATTTTGTTGTGGCGTATCCATATATCGCTCTCCGTACATGATCTCATAATAACTCCAATCAATAACTGGACCTCCAGCTATACCAACTTTAAAAACATCTGGATGACGTAACATCATACTTGTAGTCATAAAACCACCATAACTCCAACCGTGAATAGCCATTTTAGCTGTATTTACATAGGGTAGAGTTTTTAAATAATCTACTCCAACCAATTGATCTTCCAGCTCTTTATCTCCCAGATTTCTATGTGTGGCTTGTTCAAAATCAGAACTTCTATTATGACTTCCTCTGTTATCTAAAGTAAAAATTATATATCCTTTTTCTGCCAGAAAATACATCCACATAGATGCTCCACCTAACCATTTATCTCTAACCATTTGTGCATGTGATCCTCCATAAACATAAACCAAAACCGGATACTTTTTACTCTGATCAAAGTTAGATGGTTTAATCATCCTGGCATTTAAAGTCACTCCCTCTTTATTTTTGAGTCGAATCAATTCTGGTCTGGAATAAGAATATTCTTTCAAGGGGTCACCTGCCTTTAACAGCTCTTTCTTAATAGCTGATTTTGAATTGAATATATTAATTTCTTTTGGAGTATTTGCATTACTAAATTCATCTATTACGTATCCGTTTTGATTTACTGATGCAGCATGGGTTCCCTTATTTTTTGTAATTTGAGTTTGTTTTCCTTTGAGATCAGTTTTAAAAATTTGCCTTTCTAGTCCATAGTTGCTTGCAGCCTGAAAATAGATATGATTCTTTTTATCAAAACCTATAAAACTGGTAATATCCCAGTCACCATTACTAACTTTTTTGATTAATTTTCCATTGGTATCATATAAATATAATTGCTTAAAATTATCTCTGTTACTAAACCATAAAAACTTGTTATTATCACCTGGAATAAATATCAAACTATCCTCTGGTTCTACATATTGCGCATCTTTTTCTTCAAATAAAGTTTTGATAAAATCACCTGTCTCTGCATTGTACTGATTCATTTTTAAATGATCTTGATCTCGGTTTAAAACACCGATAAAAACACTTTTTCCGTCAAGAGACCAGGTAACAGCAGTAAGATATTGTTCCTTTGCCCCTTCTGTTTTGATATAGGTTGTTTTTTTAGTTTTCAGATCATAAACGCCCAAAGTAACATGATGACTTTTCATTCCTGCCATCGGGTATTTAATGTTATTTACTTTTGCAATTCGAGTAGTCATATCAACCAATGGATAATCGGTTACCATGGTTTCATCCATTCGGTAAAATGCAATTTTATCTCCTTTTTCCGACCAAAATATACCTTTTGTTATCCCAAATTCAAATCTGTGAACTGCTTGTCCATAAACTATTCCTTTATTAGACTCATTACTAATTTGGTCTGTTCCACCATTCAATCTTTTTATAAATAGATTATTATCAATGGTATAAGCTATATTGAAACTTGTATTATTTAAATCAATATTAGTAGCTTTTTTATCAAAATCTATACTTTTTGATTTGTTACTAACTAAATTGTACTTCATATAAGAATTTCGATTTCTAAAATAAAATTCATCTTTATTCAACCATGTTATATTTGGAAAACGCTTCAGATTATTTTCAGAAGAAAGAGAATTGTTTAGCTTTTCAAAAGAAATGATCTCTTCCTTTTCTTTGCCCGAAACAGATGATCGATACAATATATCATCTTCAGTAAAACAATAAGAATCTGAGTTAGGAATCCATTGTAATGCATTTATTTTTACCGGGGCTAATTCTTTTCGAACATTTAAAATAGATTGTTTTAAAGTGAGTTCTTTTTTTTGAGCAAATAAGGTTAAAGAAGATAAAATAAAAAAGACAAATGTTATTTTTAAAGTTCTCATTATGGAATTATTTTAGGGATATCATTTATTATGCAATTTTATTGAATTTGTTTTAAATAAGGA
>JADGEA010000195.1 GCA_016744615.1 Flavobacteriaceae bacterium | reverse complement strand
AACTTTTTAAACAGTTTTCCAAGTTTAAATCACCCTGAAATATCAATGAATTCAATGCTTTACAGTGGTGTTGATGAAATTTTCAGGGGATGGCTAATTTTATTATGGGATAATTTATCCAAATAAGATTTTACTTCTTTTAAAAAATTGGTGCTTCTAGATAATCCTGCCAACTCATAGATCTCTAACACAAGTAACCAATCATTTTTATGCTCCAATTTTAATCTAATGAACTACCTCGAGAAATTCTTTTATATTAATATTTTAAGGGGATTTTATTCATTTAAAATAATTCTACTAATTTTACAATAATATCACATTAACTTTCAATATGAGAAACAGAGGAAATCTTAAAATCAAATTGCTCATTGGTGCAGGAATAATTATATTTTCATTTTTTAAATATTGGGCAAAAGGAGAAACAAACCAATACACAGGTAAAAAACAGCACATATCCTTAACAACTGACCAAGAGATCCAATCAGGTTTACATAGTACTCCTCAAATGGCAAAAGAAAAAAATATTTTGATCTGGATGGAAGTACAAAATATTTAAAAAAAAGAACGAATTTTAAAAAAGCTACTCCAGATCAGCTAAAAAAAATTAAAGAAAAAATTAGAAAAGAAAACCTTAATAGCCTTTATTTAAATCATATTTTTATAAGATTATTCGTTTTCATATTATTCTATATTATAAATCTAATATTTTGAAAAATTATTACGTATTAATTCTTGCTTTTTGGATAAGTTTGACCTCTTGTCGTTCTGTAAATATTATTGACAAACCTGTTATCATGACTCCAGAAAGAGATCAATTAACACTTGAATATCTGGAGACCAGATATGGGTTAATTCAAGAAAAACCCACCATTAACCCTAAAATGGTAGTGGTTCACTGGACAGCAATTCCAACACTTGAAAAAACACTAAAGGCTTTTGATCCGGTACAACTTCCAAACTGGCGCCCCGAAATTGCAAGTGCTGGAGCTTTGAATGTTGGTGCTCAATTTGTAGTTGATCAAGATGGGATAATTTATAGGTTATTACCGGAAACTTATATGGCACGTCATGTAATTGGTTTAAACCATTGTGCCATTGGTATTGAAAATGTAGGTGGATTAAAAGAGAAACCTCTTACCGAAAAACAGTTAAAATCAAATATCAAACTAATCAAATATTTAAAAAAGAAATACCCTGCCATTGAATACGTGATAGGTCATTTGGAATATCAAAACTTTGAAGATCATGAATTATGGCTGGAAAAAGACGATGGTTATCGTACCAAAAAAACAGATCCTGGTATTGACTTTTTAAATAATATTCGTCAAAAAACCTCTAAATACAACTGGAAGCCTGTTCCTCAAAAGATTATTAAATAAAATTATAGCATCCATTAAATCTTATTCAATCAAATGAAAAATCTATTTTTTTTACTCTTATTATTCCCTTTAACAGGAATAGCACAACAAAAAAACATCTCAGAAAAGTTGTTTTCAAACTATGAATCTTATAAAGAAGAAAAAATAACAAATAGGAGATTCAAACATACTGATATTCAACCATTGATAAATAATTTGAAAACTGACAAAGATTTTCAAATCACTAACTTGGGGAACTCTATTGAGGGTAGATCTATAAAAATGATCAGTATTGGAAAAGGTAAAACCAATATTCTTCTTTGGTCACAAATGCATGGTGATGAGTCAACCGCTACCATGACTATCTTTGATATTTTTAATTATTTAAAGAAGAACAAATCTATACTTCAAAATATAAAACTTCATTTTATTCCAATGTTAAATCCTGATGGTGCCGAAAGATTTACACGTAGAAATGCCATTGGAATTGATCTAAACCGGGATGCGGTTCAATTGCAAAGCCCGGAAGCTAAAATTTTAAAAGCTGCCCGTGACAGTTTACATGCTGATTTTGGTTTTAATTTACACGATCAAAGCAAATATTACAATGCAGAGCGAACTGAAAAACCTGCAACTATTTCCTATTTAGCTCCAGCATATAATTATGAAAAAACGATCAATACAACCCGAGGTAATGCCATGAAGATTATTGTAGAGATGAACCGTATCATTCAGCAATATGCACCCGGACAAGTAGGTAAATATTCTGATGATTTTGAGCCACGTGCCTTTGGTGATAATATACAAAAATGGGGAACCAGCACTATCTTGATCGAATCGGGAGGATATCCAAATGATCCCGAAAAACAATTTATTCGTAAATTGAATTACGTTTCTATCCTAGCTGCAATACATTCTATTTCAACAGGTAATTTTAAAAATACATCCATAAAAGAATATGAAAATATTCCAAGAAACGATCGAAAACTATTTGATCTGAAAATTACAAATCTTACTTTTTCACATTTGGGTCATGATTATACTGTAGATCTTGGTATCATGAGAAATGAAATAGAAAATCAAAAACATACTGATTTTTATTATCGCGGACAGATTCGGGATATTGGTGATCTGTCAACTTATTATGGTTATGAAACTCTAGATGCTAAGAATCTTAAATTTAAGATAGGTGAAACCCACCCAAAGATACTATCTGATTTTGAAGAATTCAAAAAATTGGATTTTAAGAAATTATTACTACAAGGTTATACAACTGTGAGTGTTGATTCTTTACCAGATGAAATTAAGTTTACCCATTATCCTGTTAATATCATAGACTCACGTAAAATTTCAATACCAAAGAACAATACAATTCCTAAATCTCCAATTGCACTGTATAAAAATCCAACGTTTTTACTCACCAAAAATGATATAGTAATTTATGCAATCATTAACGGTTTTATTTATGATTTAGGCAAGAACAAAAATAAAATTATCAATGGTCTCGTAAAATAAATTAATGCGGAAAATTCTACAAAACTAGTAATATTTTTAGTTTTTAAATTAGATTTTTTCCAACTTTACCGAACAAAATATTATAGCGAAATTTGAGGAAAACAGCGGAATAAAAACTAGATCGGAAAACTCAAAACTACAGAAAAAAGTAATTACGGAATTTAATGTTGCAGAGGAAAAGTAAAAATCACACCTTCTAAGAAGGTGGCTTTAAAAAGCCCCTAAAAGGGGCAATGCTTAACTAAACGTTTTTACAATGAATAAGAATCAAGAAATAATACCCAATAAATATCAAAACAAAATTCAGGCAAAGCCGTCAGAACATGACCACCTGCAAAGCAGGTGGTTTTTTAAGTTGAAATAAAATAAAGGAATTTTCTCAAATCGAAAACTCAACTTTGCGGAATTGAGAGCCATAACGGAAAAAATAAAAATATGACCAAAAACAGTAAGAAATACTTCCGGATTTCAGGAATCATTGTCTCAATTATAATTATTTTATTTTTTCTATATTTTATTTTTGAAAATTTCATTAGTGGCTGGAATAATCCAAAATAACTTGAATAAAAGATATGAAAATTTAAAATATAGCATCAACGGAAAAATGCACTAAAAGCTAACAAAGGTTAAAATTTATAACAGATTTTAGCTTTAATTCAATGGTTTGTGTACTTTTATAGTGGATATTTTTCCTGCGGAAAATTATCTGTCTTTTTAACCGTTAAAAAATCTTAACCAAACCGTTGGCGGTAGTAAATCACACCTTCTAAGAAGGTGGCTTTAAAAAGCCCCTAAAAGGGGCAATGCTCAACTAAACGTTTTTACAATGAATAAGAATCAAGAAATAATACCCAATAAATATCAAAACAAAATTCAGGCAAAGCCGTCAGAACATGACCACCTGCAAAGCAGGTGGTTTTTTAAGTTGAAATAAAATAAAACGAATGAAAATACCTGATACTATATATTTGTATCGAATAACACATATAGATAATTTAGATTTCATTTTGAAGTCTAAAGTCATTTCTTGTCCAAATTCTGACAATTGTGACCCAAACTTTATTGGAATTGGAGACTCTTCATTAATTCAAAGTCGGAAATCAAAACAAATCCCAATTGATCCAAATGGAGACTTTTCAAATTATGTAGCATTTTATTTTGGGGCAAGGTCGCCAATGTTATATAATATTAAAAATGGATTTAAGGGTGTTACAAAGAGAAAATCTGAAGATATAATCTATTTAATCTCAAGTTTTGAAAAAGTAAAAGAAAATAAATCTAGATTTATTTTCACTGATGGTCACGGTTATCACAATTTCTCCCAATTTTTTAATAAAGAAATAGACTTTAAGGAAGTTGATTGGGAAACTGTCAATCTTGTTAAATGGGATGACACAGAAGACGACCCAGACCGAAAAAGAAAAAAACAAGCAGAATTTCTAATTCACAATGAAGTCCCTATTTCGATGATAGGAGTAATTGTTGTTTATAATGAAAATGCAAAAACTAAGATTTTGACTAAACTTGCTGAAAATAATATTGAATGCAATGTGGTTGTAAAATCAAACTTATACTATTAAAATGATAAAGTTTACAAAAGGAAATATATTAACCGCAGACGTAGAGGCTTTAGTAAATACTGTAAATACTGTAGGTGTTATGGGTAAAGGGATAGCCCTTGCTTTCAAAAAATCCTACCCTTTAAATTACAAACTATATAGAAAAGTATGTGATAATAAAGAATTTACTGTTGGCTCTATGTTTACAACGAACACTGGGCAAATAACACCTAAATTCATTATAAATTTCCCAACTAAAGAACATTGGAAAGGTCGTTCAAAGATAGAGTTTATAGAAAAAGGCATGAAAGATTTAGTTGAAACAATAAAAACTAATCAAATAAAATCGGTAGCAATACCCCCTTTGGGTTGTGGTAATGGTGGATTAGAATGGAGTATTGTTAAACCGATAATTCTTAATGAACTAAAAAATATTGATAGCGATATTGAAGTCATTATTTATGAACCAGGCTTTAATAATCAAACCATACCTGTAAAAAAGGAAATTTCATTAACACCTGCAAGAGCAATGCTTCTTTATGCATTAAGAGATTATCAAGTATTAGGTTATTCAATTAATTTATTAGTTGCTCAAAAGATTGCATATTTTCTGCAACGAATGGGAGAGCCTCTTAACTTACAATATGAAAAAGGACATTATGGGCCATATTCAAATCGTTTACAACATTTGCTAAAATATCTGAATGGTTATTATCTAAATTTCAAATACGAAGAAACGAAACCAAGTTCAACTGTATCAATTAATCATTTTGAAAAAGTTGTAAATTATACTCAAAAAGAATTAGATACTAATCAAATTGAGATACTCAAAAAAGTAAAAGAATTAATTGAAGGGTTCGAATCCCCTTATGGGTTAGAATTACTTGCAACAGTTGATTATATTATTCAAAACGAAAATATTGAGAATACTGATGAAGTTGTAAGTAAAATTGGAGAATGGACAAAGCGGAAAAAGGAGATTATGAAACCTATTCATATTCAAGTAGCACACAATAGATTAAAAGAATACTACCGCCAACAATGGCTATAGTTAATACGGGTTTTGGTACTAATAATAAAGTTCAGAACCTTTAATGAAACACAATTTAAGAACTAAACCACTATGGAATTAAAGTCCATAGGTTTTTAAATCTGACTAAAGTCAGCAGTACGTGATTACTCGATGATAAAATTGTCATTATCATTTGTAGATTTTCGATGATGTTCTAAATACTCATTTACCATTTTATCTGTTATATTACCTGTGCTCCAACATCCAAATCCTATTGCCCAAAAATGTTAACCCCAGTATCTTTTCCTCAAAATTGGAAATTCTTGTTGTAATTTCCTTGAACTCCTCCCCTTCATCTTCTTAACTATATCACTCAAAGATTGTCATGGGTGATATTCTATATGCATGTGGATATGATCTTTCGAAACAACTCCTTTTAATATCACCACTTCCTCCGCATCACAAACTTGGACTAATATAGTTCGACAACGTTGCTGTATATCTCCTTCCAATATTGAATACCTATATTTAGTACTCCATACTATATGAGCGGTAAGCCTTAATACTGTATGCCCATTTGTTCTTTGTTCTGACATCAAACAAATATATGAATTTTTAGAAGCTAAAGCGAGATGCACTAAAGTGCATAGTTTTAACTACTTTTGAGACCAATAAAGAAAAGTCAATAAGGTTAGAAACCAATTTAGTGTAAAGTCTAATCTTTAACTTTTGTAAACAATGTATCTTAACGAACATTATACTTCTTTTATGAGAACATCAATACAAATTTTATTTATTTGGTGCTGGCTTATTATGAAAATCAAGGTGGTTTATTAGATATTGAATTACATCCTGATTATACAAAAAATGATGGGTTTATTTATGTAGCAATTGAGCAATTAGGAATTGTTCGTATTGTGCCTGAATAAGCACCTTTTTACGGTTCCATTACAATATTTATCACTTTCTAAATTACTACAAAATTAGCCAGGGCAAACTCACACTTTTAGATTAAGGAGTTTGATAAGATAGTCATTATCATAGGCTGCCTTAAGCCTTTTACCTTTAATTCCTTGTTTTTCAGATTTTTCATTTTTAAGTAAATTTAAAGCAATCTTCATTAAAACGGAGAAATTTTGAGCAGCATTGCCAATTCTTTTTCTGGAAGCATCTTCTGAAAATGCCACATCAAGAGTCCAATGCAACTTATTTTCAATATGCCAATGTGATCTAATAATTCTTTGAAAACCTTCTGGATTAGCTATTAAACTTGATATATAATATCGAGTAGCTGTTTGCCTTGGCTTGTCTGAGTTTTTAAACTCTCGAATGCTTTCAATTTTAATAACAGTTTTTAACTCGGTCCACCAGGGCAAACGCACACTTTTTTTAAGTTAATTTCTTTGAATTTAAGTTGTTTTATTATTAATTATTCGTATATTATATTGATAATCAGATAAATAAAAACATGAATTCAAATAGTAAATTAATAAGTATTTTTGGTAATGTAGAAGATCCTAGAAGCGATATAAACAAGTTACACAACTTAGTCGACATCCTCCTTATTGGAATAATTTCAGTCATTTGTGGAGCAGAAACATGGAAACAAATGGTCGAATTTGCTTATTCAAAAGAAGATTTGTAACTAATCAGTTTAGGAAAGTGACTACGTTATGAACAAATATTTTGGTTTGTTAACAGGGTTTTTTGGTTATTTTGAAAAAGGGGTTCTATTT
>JADGEA010000432.1 GCA_016744615.1 Flavobacteriaceae bacterium | reverse complement strand
GGACAAAATTACGGACATTTTTTACTTGTTTGTAAGAATTGTTTTGAAGTTATTAACAATCTACCTGAGCAGGATTTTGTAGCATGAAACACAACGGTTAGTGTATGGGGTGTTGGGCGATTATAAATTAGTAAAATCTTTCAATATAGTACTGAGCAAAACCAAAATTATTTGCTTAATTTACTTTTTTGCAAGCAAATAATTTTGGCTTTGCGGACTTTCTAAAAATGCAGAAACTTTCAATAAATAACAAATTCGCCCAATGCGCTATACACTGTGTTGGCAAATCGTTACTTCAAATTATCATTTTTCTCTTTTTCTATCCATAAATTTTCACGCCACTTAGATACGATGATAATCAATTCATTTAGATCCCATTCCTCAGATAATATGCTCAACCCTGTAAAAACTGGAGATTCAGAACCTATTTTATTATAATGTTTATTGTTTTTTTTGCTAAAGAACTCTTTATATTCAATTCCTAAATCGTTAAATGGCTTTGAAGTATTTTTATGTATTTCGTCAGGTAAGTCTCTATGCTTATAATAATTTGCAATAGATATGATTAGTTCAATTCTTGTTGTATTAGAATGTCCTATATTCTTATCACTTAGATAGATTTCATACAACTTTTTTAGACTTGGATATAAATCAGAAATACTACTATTAATATAGTTTTGAAATACTATAAATGCTGTTCCTACAATATGTTCAACATCATCTGCGTAAATACTATCCCAATAAATACCTTCATCATTTTTACATTTTTCCCTTACCTTTTCTAACTGTATTTGAAAGGGTAATATAATTTCATTTAAAATTCCAATTCTTAAATCTCTTCTTAAATAATGTGCCATGTCTTGTCAGTCTTTTGTTAATGCCCAAACAAAAGCTATGACCCATCCGATAAAAGTCCAACCCAATAATAAATTTAATGCAAAAATTGCACCGATATTATTTTTACTTGAACCAATTATTGTAGGCAAAAAATATACTCCAAGTATAATTGCAATAACTAAAAATTCTCCCATTTCTATTTTAATTTTTTCTTATAAAATTTTTCTTCATTCCCAGAACCATCATTCCATTTTTCATGGATAGTATAAGTACTTTTAGTTTCAGAATACCAAATATCACTATCATATTTATGAGTTCTCCATCTTCCATTAAGATTTCCCCACATTACACTATTTCCTGCAAACATTACCTTATAACTTATTCTCTTTTTCTCATAATTACTGTAATAAGAAACTATATATCTACTACCATCAATTTTAACCTTTATTTTATAAGGTCTGACATTCATTATTTTAGAAATAGTTGCTTTTGCAATATATTTTTGATTTACTTTATTGGCCTTTCTTTTATAATTAATCTTTTTAATAATCGATTCTTTCTTTTTAAATACATTTATTTCGTTTGAAATATAAGATAGATACTCTTCCGACTCATCTAGATTATTATCATTGTATTGATTTATTGCTTTATCTATTATGATTTGGTCATTTCGTTTTATTAATTCTAATTTCTGCTCATAAAAATAACTAGAACTGTCAATTTTTTCAAGAGATTTCATTGAATTGACAAATTTATTTTCTATAGAAATTTGTTTATTGGATTCTTCATATTTTGTAATTTTTTCAGCCTGTGAAATTAAATTATTGTCATTAATACTATCAATCTTTTTAATAAGAATAACTGATTTTATATAATTTTCCATAGCTGTCCGAAGAAATAATATACAAATAAAAGCTCAATAATCACGAACTTTGTAGTGCAAACCAACAAAAGAACGAATTATGAGCTTAGTATC
>JADGEA010000431.1 GCA_016744615.1 Flavobacteriaceae bacterium | reverse complement strand
CAATTCAAATGTAAAAACAAAATAACTGCCAATAATAGCAGGAAGGGCAAAATTAAGCAGCCACATTAAAGTAGTGATACTTAAAATAATCATTTCGGGTACATCAAACAATCCAAAAATAGAAATTGCGATTGATCCTTTTACAATAAAATCAAAGACTACAAAACCGAGAATTACAGAAGCAATAAAATACATGCTACATATAGCTCCAATAGCTATAAAATAGTCCATTTCTACACCAAATACCATCAATAAAAAATAAAACTGATGTGAAAATATAAGGTATCTAAACAATGAAAACCGTATACTTTTTAGTAGATCACTTATAGGTATTTGTTTGAAATATATAATAATCTTCGGTATAATATTTTTCTTGAATTGATTAAAGATCAATGCTATCAAAATAAACAAGATCACAAATAAATAAATAGTTTTGGTTTGAAGATCAATTGTAAAGTTTAATTGATCATAAAGCAGCACAAACCCCCACAAACCAAAAACAACCGTAATAAACATCTGACTCAAATTACCAATCAAATTCAAAAACATTACTTTTTTACGCTGATATGCAGCATAGTAAATAGCCTTTGCTCCATACTCTCCTATCCGGTTTGGAGTTAATAAAGATGCTGTTAATGAAGAAGTACTTTGTTTAAAAGCTTGAAAAAAAGATATATTTTGAACAGAACTCACTAGAGTTTTCCATTTAAAAACCTCAAAAAACCAGTTGACCACTGTAAAACCTAAAACAATAAAAATAATCAAAGGTTGGCTAAAAATATTTGACCTTATTTGCTGTATAAATCCACCGTTCGAAGCTATATCTGCATTTGTGATTTTTTGGGATACAAAATAAAATGCAGCAGTCACTATAAGTAATTTTATAAGAATTATTATTATTGACCTGTATTTTTGGTAGAAATTGTACATTTACGCAAAGAAACAAAATAATTGTTTTACAGCATTCATTTCAAATTTTAATTAAAGACGAATTGCAAAAAGAAAGGATAATTTTGGGTATTGACCCCGGAACAACCATCATGGGTTTTGGCTTGATAAAAGTTGTAAACAAGAACATAGAGTTGATGCAGATGGATGAGTTGATCTTAAAAAAATACAATGATCATTATCTGAAATTAAAACTAATTTTTGAAAGAACCATCTATCTTATTGAAACCTATCACCCTGATGAAATTGCAATTGAAGCTCCATTTTTTGGTAAAAATGTACAGTCTATGTTAAAATTAGGACGTGCTCAAGGAGTGGCAATGGCTGCAGGTTTAGCAAGAGAAGTCCCGATAACGGAATACTCTCCAAAAAAGATAAAAATGGCTATTACAGGCAACGGAAATGCGAGTAAAGAGCAGGTTGCCAAAATGTTGCAAAGTACATTATCTATAAAGGTAATGCCAAAAAATTTAGACGCTACCGATGGTTTGGCAGCAGCAGTTTGTCATTTTTACAATTCAGGTAAAACCACCGTGGGTAAAAGTTACACCGGTTGGGGAGCATTTGTCAATCAAAATAAGAGTAGGATTGGTTAAAATTTACACTACCAAATCACATTCAAAAGTTTCATATTTTTTCTCTACAGCCAGTTTTCTCAATTTATGAAAATATTGATGATCTTCTGTTTCTTCTAATTTTTCTTTATCCTCCTTAGAATTCCAGTACTCAAGTAAAAAAAAACGAGAAGCATCATTTCTGTCTTTAAACATATGATAGTGATCCAATCCTGCCGGCTTAGATTCATTCGCTTCCTGAAATTTTTGCAATTCAATAAAAGTAATTTCTTCTCCTTCTATAACCTTAAAT
>JADGEA010000194.1 GCA_016744615.1 Flavobacteriaceae bacterium | reverse complement strand
TGAAAAATAATATATTTAATAACCTGATCAGAAAAATGGTGGTTGCTGATAAAATTTATCAATCAAAATTAGTATGCAACTAACTACTGACCTCTATAAATTTATAAAGCTTAACAATTAAAATTTTGAATAGGTAATGAACAAACAAATAAATATTTTTTTACTTTTCGTGTTTTTGTTTTTAAATTTAAATGCACAAACTTCTCAGGAAACGAAAAAAATAATCAATGCAAAAGATTATGGTATTTACCCAAATACTTTTGAAAATATTGCTCCGCTGTTAAATAAGATGATTGATGAAATAGCCCACTTTCCTTTGGTTAAACTTGTATTTGAAAAAGGTCGTTATGATATTTGGCCAGAAGGTTCTCTACAACGAGAATATTTTATCAGTAATACATCTACCGAAAGAGAATGTCCATCTAAAATAAAGACAATTGCCCTGCTTTTTGAAAATTTCAAAGATATTGTGATTGAAGGTAATGGAGCCCTTTTTATGGTACATAGCAAAATGATCAATTTTGCCTTTGATCATTGTGAAAATATCAAAATGCAGAATATTAGTTTTGATTATGAACGACCTACCATGTCGGAAATGACTTTTGATGAGGTTGGTAATAATATGATTATTGCAAGTATAAATCCTTCTTCTACCTATACTATAATTGATAATAAATTGCAATTCTATGGAGAGGGTTGGACTATGAAACACAATCATGCTATTCTTATTGATCCTGAATTATCTGCTTTTTATTACAGTAAATATTCTCCATTGAGGAAAAGTAAGGCTACCGAATTAGCTCCTTTTAAGATAAAATTTGAAGGTGATTTTTCAAGATCTAAGTTTAAAAAAGGGCAAGTGTTAACCTTGAGAGATCCAATAAGAGACCAAGTTGGAGCATTCATTTCATACAGTAAAAATGTAGTGCTTAAAAATGTGCAGATGCATTATATGCACGGTATGGGAATTATCAATCAATTCAATGAAAATGTCACCTTGGATAAAGTAATTGTTAAACCAAGAAAAGAAACAGGAAGAAAAATTGCTGCTTTTGCGGATTGTTTTCATTTCTCAGGATGTAAAGGACAAATAATTATTGAAAACTGTGAAACCTGGGGAGGTCATGATGATCTGGTAAATGTACATGGAACACATTTGAAGATCACAAAGCGAGTTTCAGATGATAAAATAAATGTTCGTTTTATGCATGGTCAAACCTATGGTTTAGATGCTTTTTTTAAAGGAGATACATTAGATTTTGTTCATGCAAAAAGTTTACAGATCTATGGAACTTCAATGGTAAAAAAAGTTGAAAAGTTGAGTGAACGGAATATACAGTTGACCTTAACCACTTCTGTGCCAAAAGGGTTTCAAATTGGCGATGTTATTGAAAATGTTACTTGGACACCATCAGTGATCATTCGGAATAATTATTTCTCTGGAACAAATACAAGGGGAGTTCTTCTAACAACAAGAAAAAAAGTAGTTATTGAGAATAATACTTTTTTTAGAACCGGAATGCATGCTATTTTAATTGCGAATGATGCTTCCAACTGGTATGAATCAGGTCCGGTTAGAGATGTAACTATTCGAGGCAATCGATTTGTGGATTGTGCTTATAATCAAGTGCCAAATAATTACATCATCAATATATGGTCTGAAAATCATAAAATGATACCTGATTATTATGTGCATAAGAATATTACAATTGAAAACAATACTTTCGAAACTTTTGATACACCAATTTTAAGGGTAAAAAGTACTTCTGGTTTAATTTTTAGAAAGAATAAAATTGTTCAGACAGATACTTTTGCAAATAATAAAGAAGGTAAGCCATCTTTTAGTTTTGTACAATGTAAAAATGTAGAGATCGATCTTCAAAAGTCTGATAAAGGTAAGTTTGATACCGTTCAAACTAGAGATATGAAAACCAGAGATATTGAAATAAATAAATAGTAATATGGTGTAAACAACTTCCCCTTAAACTTTGTAAACTAGGTATCTTAATGAATATGCAATGGAAAATCGAAGCAAACAATTGGTCAAGATTTTTTTTGTTTCCATACTAGAGAAAATTTAAACCCGCAGCAAACTAGTGCTTGTGAGGACTTTAAATTTTTGATAAGGAAGTGATTTGAAGTTAAAAAGGTTTTAAAGTACCACAAATCCGCAAGTAAATATTAAAAGAAGAAAAATAGCATACTCCAATAAATTTCATTCTTTTTCAAGAGTTATTTACAATCACATTTAGAGAACACACAATTTTTTTTAAAAAAGTTTGTGTATACTTTAACAGAAACATTCGATTTGGTCAAATAAAAACATCTACAGAATGCAAATATTGTATTTCATTGAATATCAACAATGTGTAAAACAGGAGAAAACGTAGGTATCCATAATCCTCATGATATAACCTTTTTTCACATCAAATTAGCTGATAATATGGTCGCTTTGTATATAGCTTTAGTATCCATTCTCGTCCTTGGTCTACCCATCTTCCTGCAACTGTAATAAAACGGAAGACAAATCTCTTAATCCTTGTTGTAGGATTTATATCGTCAAACTTATTGGCAACTATCGCAACAAAATAATTGTAAAAGTTCTTTATCATCGCTGTAATGATCATAAAAGCATTATTCTGATTCAAAAATGAAAAAGGTAGATGCTTCCACCCAAAATCATTGTTCATTTGATCGAATATCTTTTCACTGGCACCTCTTGCGTTATAATACTCTACAACTTCTATTTCTGTTGATTTATGATCATTGGTTAGAATTGAACGATAGATGTATGTGTCTTTGGTAAAAGCATCAAATTGATTATCATTGCTTTTTTCTCGCATAATGATCAATCGATAATTTCTGTCCTCAAAAAACTGTGTAAATGGTATAGACGCTACTTCATAATTTTTAAAGTTAAGCTCAATAGCTTTCCAATGTGGAATATTATTAATTTGTTCAAATAAGTTAGCACTCTTATTTGCACGTATATAAAACAATTTACTATGACTGTCAACCACATCTATAATGTTTTTTGAATAGGATCCGGCATCCATTCTTGATCTATTAACCCTTATTGCTTCTGATTTTAATAAAGTATAGAACCTCTTTAAAGTATCTTCTTGTTTAAACTTAACGTTTGCATTACCATCTCTGTTCTCAACACCTACGATACAGTTTCCGATTGTTGCTATTCCAGGAAAGTATCCCTTGTTTTTTTTATAAGTATTCTTTGCATCCCATTTATTATTGGCATTTATTTGATTGTCATAATCAAAATCATAGCTTTCTCCTGATTTAAGTTGTTTAGTTAATTTTAAAGACTTGATGTTTAATCGATTAAGATTAGTATTTATATTGAAATTGTATGACAAGCCACTATCTGATGCGTAAACAGTATTTTCTGTTGTAAGTTCTTTAAATGAACGTAATACGGTATCTGCACTGGGTACGTTGTTTCCCGGTATGTTTTTAAGATGTTCTCCAAAATGCGTACTGATATCTTCTATCGCATCGCCTCCACTAAGAAAAACATTTGTTAGATTCCTAAATATCTCACTATATTGATATCCTGCATACTTAACTCGCATGCCCAACTCTTTATCAATTAAATGACTCATGCCAGTCTTGTTAAAATGATGATTAACCAAAGAATTTCCTGAAAATGGATTAACTGATGTCTTATAATTTTGTATTTTCATACCCGTAAATATTACCAACTTGTTTTGTTGTTTCGTATCACTAAAATAAGTGAATATATTTACTTATCAATCACTGGGTAAAATTTTCTTACTCAGTGAATTGATGCTTTTATTAATAATTTAGTTGCGGATATAAGGAAGTATGTTTTTATTGAATATTGCAACGGTTTTAAGTTGTGGTTCAAAAAATAATTGGTACTAGTAAAAATTAGAGTGAAATTCATCGGTTTGGCTAAGATTTTGTTGTGGAAAATATCGATGACTTTTCCGTTATAAAATCAGCCAAAAAATACAAAAACAGCTTTTAGTGAAGCGAGAAGCCACAATAAATTTTAGCCGTTTGTTGTAGTGCGTTATTATTCTATTTTATTCTTGAGTCTTTTTATAAATCTATGATTATTATTAAAATAATTTCTTGCTATATCTAATGCTTGATTATATTTTTCTGTTGATAGAGATTTGTTTTTTTCATTCCCTTTAATTATGTCTCCTTCTAAATTTAGTAGATATGCATCATATATCGTTACGTCTTTATTGAAACAATTTGTTTTTGTTAAGCGGGCTTTTTTTAAGAAATCTAAACCTTCATCATATTTTTTTTGATTTAATTTTGACTCAATAATATTTGAATAACATATAAGTTGATTTACATTCTGTTGTTTATCATAAAAGGCATCTAGTTTTTTAATAGCAATTGTGTATAAAGAATCAGCTTTTTTATACTTTTTACGATGTAATTGATTTGTTGCTAAACCATTGTAAGCAATTCCTAATTTAGGAGATTTATTTATTCCGAAACTTTTATGGCATTCAATTGTTACTTTAAAAATAGAATCAGATAATTTTGAATTGAATCCAGTGTTGATATTCCCTAAATCATTATGAAAAGTCGTAGTGCTTGGATAATTGGTCTCATACTCTGATAAAAAATTGAGAATATTTAAGTTAAGGCTATTTTTATCATAATTAATATCTAGCTCGTCATTTATTTGGGCTATTTTTAATTCAAGTGATTTTTTTTGGATTCCTTCAAAGTTTTTAGGATTATTAAGAGCTTTTACATAATACTTTTTTGAGTCAATATAATTACCCTTTATAGAGTTATAATAGCCTAAAAGTTCATCTATAAATGATTGATTATATCTTTTATTATCAGTTTGTGAAATTAAATCTTGAGTAATTTTTATTTGCTTTTCAAAGTTCTTATAATTTGAGTTTTCAAGTTCTAATTTTAGTAATAATAGATTTGAAAAAAATAAACTAGAAGGTTTGTTTTCTTGTTCAAAACATTCGCAAGTTTTTTTAGCAACCTCTAAAGCTTCTTTAATATTTTCTTTTTGGAGAATTCTAGTTTTGTAAAATAAATATTTACAGTCGTTATTTGAAGTGATTTTTTCATATTTTTTTAAATATGTTTTAGCAGTTTCGGTGCTGTCAGTAATCAAATAATTTTTAATTAACCGAACATAGGTGCTCTTAAATGAATTTATATTATTAATACTGTCTTGATTTAAGATAATTAAAGATGCTTTATTTAAATCTATTGCATCACTGTAATATGATCGAGTGTAATAATTACTAGATGCGTTTTCTAATATATAATGATAGTCGATATCAAAAGTGTCTTTTACTTTTAAATAATTATCAACTAAATAATCAAGTTCAGAATCATAATTGTCATAATCTAAAAGTTTATTATATGTTAATAATAGATTATAACGATTCCAATATATATCACTTTCTGTAGATTTTACATATTTAGGTTTATGTTCTTTATGAGTTAAAATACTATCTGCTTTTATATAATTAGATAAAGCATTCTTAAAGTCATTTTTATTAAAAAATTCATCTCCATTATCTATATAAGCATTTGATAAAAATTCATATGTCCCAGAAAAATCTTGATAATATAAAGTGTCATAATCTCTCCATTTTTTGCCATATAAGATTGCTTCATTGGCTTTAACAATAGCTAAATCATACTTTTTTAAATTCATAAAGTCTTTATACTCATCTATTTTTTCAAACATTAATAAGTTATCAGATAGACTAGAATCAGGAGTGAGCATTCTTAATAATAAATTCCGATAAGTATTAAAATGAACGCTAGAAAAAGAAAAAAATGAAGTAAAAACAGCTATAGCTATAGACCTAAAAAAAATATATTTAAGTTTTTTATTAAAATTATTTTTTTTATAAATCCATAACCCAATTAATAAAATCGAAAATATGATATTTATTGAGACTAAAATTTTTCTAAAAATAGATACTGGCAGCCATAATGTAAATGTGAAAACACCTAGAGCAGAGCCTAAAATTATTCCTGCTAATATATTTAGTTTGTCTTTATTATTTTGATAATTTAAAAAATAAAAACCACCTACGATGTAGCAAATACTTAGAATAGATGTGCTTATTAATAGAGGCGTAGTAAATTGATGTCCGAATATTAAAACTCCAAGAAAAAGAGATAGAATAGCTGTAATTAGAATTTTCTCACTTTTTTTCATTTAGTTTATTGTTTTCTGTAATGCACTACAACGGTTTGGCTAAGATTTTGTTGTGGAAAATGTCGATAGACTTTTCCGTTATAAAATCAGCCAAAAGATACAAAAACAACTTTTAGTGAAGCGAGAAGCCACAATAAATTTTAGCCGTTGGCAACAGTTATTCTATTACTAATTTGGTTTTTATTATTAATGCAACTTTTTTTTGCCCCTTTCCCTTAGCCATATCATATGCAGTTTCACCTTTGTTGTTTTTTAAACTTAAATCAGCTCCCTGGTCAATTAAATATTGAACAACTTCTAATCGGCCTTGTTTTGCGGCTTCCCCAATAGGAAAATCTCCTTCTTTATCTATGTTGTTGATATTTGCTCCATTTTCTACTAGATATTTCACTATTTCAATATGTCCTAAATATGCTGCATGTTCAAGAGGTGTTGCTCCGTCATCTGCTCTTGTTTCAATATTTGCCCCATTTTTTGCCAAATATTTTACAATTTCAATATGACCATTTCGAGCAGCGACTCTTATGGGAGCAAATTTTTTATAGCCCATATAATTTACATCAGCTCCATTTTCTACAAGAAGTTTAATAATATCCAGATAACCTTCTTGACAAGGCAGTATTATTGAAGGAGAATTTAATGGTGAAACCTTGTTGGTTTGATTTACATTAGCTCCAGATTCTATTAATAATTGAGTTATTTTATGATTGTTGTCTGCCGTTGCACGCCATAATGGAAAGAGACCATTCTTATTATATTCATTTATGTTTACTCCTTTAGTTATTAATTTCTCTACTTTTTCGATATCGTTATTTTCTACAGCTTTATAAATTTTTTGTGAAAATCCAAGAGGACTTATTCCGATAAATAATGTAATAAATAGTGTTTTTTTCATAAAAATTTTGATTAAAGTTTTAATTCCAACTAACGTCAAATTTACGTACTGATTTTCAGTTCATTAAAAAATCCAACATCTTCAGGTTTGATATCAAATTTAACAATTTTAGCCTTAATACG
>JADGEA010000430.1 GCA_016744615.1 Flavobacteriaceae bacterium | reverse complement strand
TTCAACTTTTTGCAAGGTTTTTAAAGATTCATCATACTTTTTTGTAGAATATTGCAATTTAGCCAAGTTATATCCATGCAAATTATTATTAGTCTTGGCAAATAGTTGCTTATAAGTATCAACTGCTTTTCCATAAGCACCTAGTGATTCCAGTGAAACTGCTTTCATCTCAAGCATTTCCTTATGATTAGGATCTCTTTTTAACACTTCAGAGGTCATCATAAAACATGGTGCATATCTTCTGGATGAAAAATAAACATATGCTAAACTATCTTTATAAGTACTATTTGTACCCTCTAAAGCAATTAATTTATACATACTTGAAGTAGCTACATTAGGATCTCCAATATTTTTTGCCATTTTAACAATTTGCTTTTCCATGGCAATAGCCTCTGTTTTATTGCTTTGTGCATTTGTATTAAAAAAAGCAAATAATAGGATTAAAACGATACCAAATTTCATTATAAATAATTTAAAATTATAGGTTTCAAATGTAGATAATAAAATCTTAAAAAAAACATAAAATTTAAGCCTTTTACCATAATCTTAAAACTTTATACAACCTTGATTTATTAAATTGTTTCATCAAGAAAAATAGTATTATTTGGATACTTATGTAACAAAGAAATCCATTCTTTATTGATACCTTTAATTAAAATTTTTTAACTAAAAATAATATTGAAAATGAAAAAAATTTGGATGCTTATAATGGCAGTGATCGTTTTGAGTTCCTGTGATCAAAAGAAAAAAGATACACCGGATAAAAAACAAGAAAAGAAACCAGAATACACGGAATTACAAATAAAATCCAAAACTTTTTTTGGCGAATTACCATTAGTAGCCGAAAATGCAAATAATCCGATAACGGAAGAAAAAATAGCTTTGGGAAAAATATTATATTTTGATACTATTTTATCCAAAAACAAAACGCAAAGCTGCAATACTTGTCATAATTTAGATACTTATGGTGTTGATAATTTACCTACTTCCCCTGGAGATGGTAAAGGAACTATAGGAACCAGGAACTCGCCTACAGTTCTAAATGCAGCACTCCATATTGCTCAATTCTGGGATGGCAGAGAACCAGATGTGGAAGCACAGGCGGGTGGACCAGTTCTAAATCCTGTTGAAATGGGAATGGCTAGTGAAAAAGAAGTAATTCAACGCTTAGCTAAAGAAGATAATTACAAGCAAATGTTTAAAAAAGCATTTCCAGATGACAAAGATCCAATTACTTATAACAATATGAAAAAAGCAATTGGAGCTTTTGAACGTAAATTGATCACACCTTCAAAATTTGATGATTTTATCAAAGGAGATGCCTCTGCTTTAAATAAAACAGAAAAAGAAGGTCTACAGTTATTTTTTGACAAAGGATGTACTACCTGCCATAGTGGAAATGCACTGGGAGGTAATATATTCCAAAAATTTGGAATTTTTGGTGATTACTGGAAATTAACCAAAAGTAAAAAAGTGGATGAAGGAAAGTTTGAAGCTACTAAAAACGAAGCTGATAAATACATATTTAAATCACCCTCACTTAGAAATATTGAAAAAACATACCCTTATTTTCATGATGGAAGTGTAAAAGATCTAAATGAAGCAGTCAAAATAATGGGTAAAGCACAATTAAACTTGGATTTAACTGATCAGGAAGTTGACAAAATTGTAACTTTTTTAAATACCTTAACCGGAGAAGTTCCAGCTGAATACAAATTATAAGTTTTGGCTCTATTCTAATTTATGGATGATTTTAATATCTTTGTGAAAAATGATAAGTATGACTGCACATGTTGAAATTTTACGATTATTTAAAAGTTTACCT
>JADGEA010000193.1 GCA_016744615.1 Flavobacteriaceae bacterium | reverse complement strand
ACTTGTTCGGTGACTTGTTGGTTAGTTGAATAGTCTTTCTCTAAAGGAAAACTAATTTCCAAGAAGTGATCTGAAATTTTGAAAATACTTTTATCATAAGCTTTCAAAATACGATGAATACCCGAACCAAGTTGCTCTACAAACCTTAAATCTCTAAACACTCTCATCAACTCCCGGTTACGTGGCATAGAGCGACCAGCAAAGAATTCTTCTTTATTTAACCCCTGTACCAAACCACCATAAGAAGTAATGGCTAGCCTATCGGAATATATTTCTACCACAGGTGGAACTTCAGAAGTATAATCGTTGTGAACTATTGCGTTTATTAGTGCTTCTCGAAGTGCCGTTTTGTCTATCATTTGCTTTTGCAAACGCTCCGCCTCTCCGGTAATTCGTACAAAAGTTTTGTTCTCTACATCAAGTTTATCTAAAATACTGTTAGTCGCTTTTATTATAGAGCAATAACCAAACTCTACATTCTCGATAAGGTCTGTTTTATCTGTTCCTGCATATTTTGCAACTTTCATAGAAACCGAATTGTTATCGGCTAACAGGTAGGCAACATAGTTGAATTTACCTTCGGGTGTGTAAAAATCTAAACTTTTTAAAAATTCATCGTTTAGTGCATACCCTTGCGTATTGTAATATATTTTTAGTTGCTCGAATGTTAAATCTTGTCGGGTAGAAACAATTTTGCCAATTGAATTACGAGTGCGTTTTGCAAACAAATCGTCTATCATTTTTTGAGGCATAGGGTCAGCAGCAGTACCATTGCGAATAAAACACCCTTTTTCAGACATTCCGTATTTTCTTTTGTAATACGGTTTTTCTGAACCACTTGCCACAGTAATTTTTATAATATCTTTCCCTTCTTTTTCATCAGAACGTACATCAAACAGACCCATACAAGATGGTAATATGTTGTTTTTTAATCGATCTTTTATTTTAAGCATATCGCCATCCATATAAGAAACACCCACAATTGTTCCATGTTTGTCGATACCTATATAAATAAAACCTCCCTCATGGTAATTGAGAAAAGCAATTACCTCTTTTTCTAAATCTAATGCTTTGGTAAGTTTCAGTTTGTATTCTATACGGTTGGTTTCGGTCATTAATTATAAATTTAATCAATTATCACTCCCTAATTATTTTAAACTTGATGAATTAATACTTCATCATCAACTCGGGAAATAGTATTGCCCAAGCAATATGGGAAGTTTTCATTTTTTAAAAGCTCCATAAAATCCTGCTCCAATTTTGCTTCTGTAAATTTATTCATCGTCTTCTATTTCCTCATTATTATCCCACATTTCTCTGTAAAACTGAATTTGGTCTGCTGTAGCTAGTGGGTCTATGTCGTAATAATAGCGACATAATTTTTTAAACAGAACTAAAACTCCATCATCAAAAGCAACTTCACAAAGAGCATCTAAAGTATGTTCAATAGCGTTAATGTCCTTACTATTTGTATCCATTATTCTTTCAGCTTCTGGTTTCCAAATCAGTAGTGTTTGTGTTACAGCTTTACGCTGTAAGATCATAATTGCACTACCTAACTCCTTTATTTCCTTTTTATCCATATCTTTTTATGGTAATAGTTAAGCTATTTCTTTAAGCCTTTAGTCTTACTATCCAATTGCTTGATAAAATCCTTTTCAACTTGTGTAATTCTATTCTTTATTTTTTCTTTATAAATTTCATATTCACCGTGGGCTTTTTCTATTGCTTTTTGGTGACTAATAGTTCCTGAATGTTGTAAAATATTTTTATTGGTCATTTTCAGGAAAGTATCTAACTGTTTAATCCAATTTGCCATATACATAGGTGTACGGTCTAATGCTTGAATCTCTGCTATTTCCAAGAATGCTGTTACCATTCTGTTCAGAATATTCAATTCATCTTCTGCAAGATAGTTCTTTGCAATCTCAACTTCTTTTTTTGTTGGTATTTCGCCTTTAAAATTTGTTAGCCCAATATGTTCTTTTGACGAATCTACTCGTTTATAAACAGTTTCGGCTGCTGTTTCTCCGTGACTTGCCCAGTGCATTTTGTTTTGTATGGTTTTAAATACCATTACAGATTGTTCTGTTTTTGAGTCGTAGTCGATACTTGTGGCATAAACATCTAAAACCTTACGCCAAAACACTTTTTCTGACGAACGAATATCACGGATACGAGCTAAAAGCTCATCAAAGTAATTCCCGCCTCCTGCTTGTTTTAGCAGCTCATCATTCATTGCAAAGCCTTTTATCAAATACTCTTTGATAAGTGCGGTTGCCCATTTTCTAAAATGTACACCTCTATGTGATTTTACCCTGTAACCTACCGAAATAACCACATCGAGATTATAAAAATTAGTAGGTTTGGTAGAAAAATCGGAATTTCCGATTTTTCTTATTGTTGGTTCTTTTTCAAGTTCCTGTTCTTTATAAATATTAAGAATATGTTCATTTATTGTTGAACGAGATTTTTGAAACAATTCTGCTATTTGGTCAATATTTAGCCAAACGGTTTCATTCTCAAAATGGGTCTCTATTTTGACTTTGCCGTCTTCGGTTTGATATATTATGAGTTGGTTGTTTTTCATATTTCTATTGTTTCTTCCTTCATTAATTCATGATGTCTTCCCATTCTTTTTGATCAGCACGTACATCAAACAGACCCATACAAGATGGTAATATGTTGTTTTTTAATCGGTCTTTTATTTTAAGCATATCGCCATCCATATCAGAAACACCCACAACTGTTCCATATTTGTCAATACCTATATAAATAAAACCTCCCTCATGATAATTGAGAAAAGCAATTACCTCTTTTTCTAAATCTAATGCTTTGGTAAGTTTCAGTTTAAACTCTATTCTGTTTGATTCTGTCATGATCATTCAAATATTGATTTAATTATAATCAAATTTCATTAATATCCTTTTCGATTAATTTGTATTTATCTTTTATCTCTTCTCCAGAATAAAAATCTAATAAATCTTTTTTAGTTAAAGTGCCTGTTTCTAAAAATTGAAACAAATACTTTTGATTAAACTCCATTAACAACATAGATTTTTCAATTTGTTTTAATATTTCTTTATTGTTATCGATATTCTTTTGGACTAATGATTTGATTGCCTTTATTTCATTAATATCCTTTATAATTCTGTTTATAAGAACTGCCAAAATATCTTTATCTAGTTCTATTGTTTTTGCATTAAGTGCAATGTCTCTAGCCAGCATGTAAGCAATAATAAGGTTGGAATAATCTCCTTTTTGAGAATCAATAATCGAGATAAAACCAATTTCTGGAATGTAACCCACATTTTCACAGAATTTAAGTATGGAGTTATCTATCAAAGAAATATCGAAAACAATCAAACTTACTTTTGAGTTTCTATTCGCATTTGATTCTATAAGCTGACTCCAAGCCGTATCTGTTTTTCTAATAAATACATCTTTGCTCTCTATAGCCCCTAACTTAACACTTTTGTCAAACTTACATTCTATAGCAATTTTTAAGTCTGAATCTCCATTAATTTCACAAATTATATCTCCTGTTTTGTTTCTAGGTAAAATACCAGCAGCATTACCAGTTAATAATGCTCTGTCATTCATTTTTTTACTAATAAAATATTCGTTTAGAAACTCAGCTATTTCATCTTCTGCTAAAACTCCTTTAATGGTTGATTTATAAAACAATTCTTTCTTCATTTCAAAAATCATCTTTAAACTTTCAAGTTCTGTACCTAATTCATTTGAGGTTTTTGAAAGAAAAGATGAAATACGATCTTCCATTAAAGCTAATACTCCAATATATAAAGCTCGCACTAATTTTTCATCTCTTACATTTACGGGAAGATTATCAAAATAATTGAATACGATAGAATTATCTATTTCAAATTTTTGAATTTCTACCCGTTTTAATTTTTGATTTATTTTTATTGTTGCCATAGTTTCTACAAAATACTTTTTAAGGCACTAAAGTGCTTGAATGCTATTAGGAAAATTTAATTGGATGATTTTTTCTTTTTCAATTTTTAATTTCTCAAATAATTCTTTACTAGTGTTTTTACCTGAATAGTTCCATCCATAAATAATATTCTTTTCTTTAAATTCAACTAAATCTCCACAATTACTCCAATTGAAGTTTTTAAAAATTCCAAAGTCTTTAATATAATCGATTTTAGTAATCATTTTTTAAAGGGTTTTACTTTCTATAATTTTTCAAATTCAAAATCATTCCTAATATTTGCCGAAAAGTAAACACCATGTGATGAAGCATTCATTAATTCTTCATAAACATCATTTGGCACATTAAAGTATTGATAAATACCTCCGTGATTAAATTCTACTTCTAAAAGTTCATTTCTTACATCATAACCAATTGATGCTAAATTTGATGAACTCACATTTTGTCTTTCCATAATTTTTTATTTTAAATTATTATCTCCTTTTCTAATTCAACCTTTGACATTTTGGAAAGTAATGAATCTTTTATATTAGATAATTTTCTGTTTTCTAATTTTAATATAATAATATTTTCAACTAGAGTGTTCATTGTTTTATCCATCATATCTAATTCCATCTTTTTAGGAATTAAAACATAAGCATTATTTAAATCTTCTCTTTTAATATGCCCCATAGATGTTTTCTTACCTTCTGCAATACGATTAAATTCATTTAAATGATATTTAGTCCATAAATAATAAAACCACTTATTATATTTCTCAGAAGTGACCTTAAATAAATGTTGATTGAGACCACCTTTATTACCACACCAGATATCAACTTTCAAAGTTCCTGACCAAGAAAAAATTACATCCCCATTATTAATTATATATTCTTTTGGTATATTTTTAGATGCTTTCCCACTGTTAGTATCTGTGTACCCTTGATTTAATTCTTTAATTTTAATTACTGGTAGATAATCTTCTGTTTCTGGTTCAAACTTTTGCATTGCTAATCCATTCAGGTAGCTAGCTATTAATGATAAATTATTAACTCCCCACCCATCAGGAATCTCTTTCTCCAACTCCTCATTATAAACCATTTTACCACCACTACTTTTATATGGTTTCCCATCCTCATTAGGAAATTCAAAATCTACAAACCAATGTTTATAAATAGCTTGGGCGGTTTCTTCTAGTTTTTGGTTTAGGGTTTCGTTTAGTTTTATACGGTTTACAATGGTGTTGTATTCTTTTACAATTTCGTTTTGTTTTTCTATGGTAGGGATGGGGAGTTCTACTTCTTCCATTTCATCCCAATCAAAAGTTTCTCGTGCAGAACCATGAGACATAAAACGAGCATAGCGATCAAATTCTGGACGTCTAAACCACATCATCAAATATTCAGGATTTAATTCATTTGTATCAATAACTTCAAAAACAGTATAGGCTTGTGAAACAATGGCTTCATCAAAATCTTCTAATAATGCTATGGATATTTTATCGCCGTTTCTTGAGGTTACTGAACCATAAGCAAATTGATTTTTCTTAATTATTTTGTAGGTTTTCATATTTGTACCTACTGTATTAGCGATGGAAGGCATCAAGATCTTTTTAATACTCACCCCCAAAAGCCTTTCTACTTTTAATTCCTTGTTGCGGATATTAACAACCTCAATATATTTACCTAGCTTTTTATAATTCAATTTCATAGCCAAGCTCCTTAAATACGCTTAATAACTCTTTTTTAGACTGTTCTTCTGTTTTTAATAAGTCAGTAAAATCATTTTGTAAACCTTTCATTTTGGTGTCAAAATCAATGTTTTCGTCACGGTTAACAAACTCAATATATTTACTGGGTACTAAAGAATAATCCTTTTTAGCAACTTCTTCTTTGGTAGCCGAATAACAGAACTCAGGTATATCTGTATAATCACTATCGGTTTTTTGCCAATCGTGATATGTTCCAGTTATATTAGAAATATGTTTTTCAGAAAACTGAATAAATTTCTTTTCAAAAGGCTCTCCAATTTGTCGTAGATCCATAAACAGAATAGAGTCTTCCCTATTGCGGTAATTTCTAGTTTCTTCAGGTAATTTAGCGGTATGTTCTTTTTTGTTTTTATTTAATATCCAAAGGGTAACACTTATATCTGTAGTATAGAACATACTTCTTGGTAATATTAATATTGCTTCTACTAAGTCATTTTCTATTAACTTTTTTCGTATTTCATATTCTGTACCACTACCAGATAGAGCACCGTTTGCCAATAAAAACCCAGCTACACCATTTTCAGAAAGCTTACTTACTATATTTAAAATCCACCCATAATTAGCATTAGATTTTGGTGGCACATCATAACCCATCCAACGTGGGTCGTTGGTTAACTCATTTTCGGCACGCCAGTCCTTTTGGTTAAAAGGAGGATTTGCCATGATAAAATCGGCTTTTAAATCGGGGTGTTGGTCTTTGGCAAAAGTATCGGCAGGTACCTTACCCAAATTAGCAGAAATACCACGAATGGCAAGGTTCATTTTTGCCAGTTTATAAGTAGTAGAAGTATATTCTTGTCCGTATATAGAAACATCTTTTTTGTTTCCGTGGTGACTTTCAATAAACTTCATACTTTGTACAAACATACCTCCTGTACCACAAGCGGGATCATATATTTTACCTTTGTAGGGTTCAATCATATTGGCAATAAGATTGACAATGCTTTTAGGGGTATAGAACTCTCCCTTGCCTTTTCCCTCAGCTAAGGCAAATTTGCTTAAAAAGTACTCATATACCCGCCCAACAATGTCTTGTTGCTTGTCTTTTAAAGTATCAATATTATTAATAGTATCGAGTAGGGCAGAAAGCTTAGACACATCCATATTTAGGCGTGAAAAGTAATTGTCTGGTAAAGCCCCTTTTAGCGAAGGATTGTTTTTTTCTACGGTATGGAGTGCGGTATCTATTTTTAGCGCAATATCGTCTTGCTTAGAATTTTCTATAATGTAAGGCCAACGTGATATTTCAGGTAGGAAAAACACATTTTTCATGGTATAAAACTCTACCATTTCAATAAACTTCTCTTTGCCTTCATCGATCAGTACCTGTTTGCGCTCTTCAAACTTATCGCTTGCAAATTTTAAGAATATCAAACTTAAAACCACGTGTTTATATTCAGAAGATTCAACCGTCCCCCTTAATTTATTTGCCGAATCCCAAAGGGTTTCTTCAATTGATTTTTGTTTTTTCTGTTTTGCCATTATTTATTAAAATATTTGTTATGTAATATTACGAAAAAAGGAAGGGACT
>JADGEA010000192.1 GCA_016744615.1 Flavobacteriaceae bacterium | reverse complement strand
TTGTGGAGATTCCATTTTTGCATGGCTAAGGCAACTAAAAATCCGCCAAGGAATAATAAAATAACATGATTAAAATAGGTTGATGAAACATCTTTGCCATTCATAACTCCTAAAATAGGAAACAAAACAACAGGTAAAAGAGAAGTAATTGCCAAAGGAACAATTTCGGTAACCCACCATAGAGCCATTAAAATTGCAACTGCAAGTGTAGCGGTTACTGCTTGGTTATTTTTATCTAGCTCTACAAAAAAAAGTGTATAAAAAAATAGAATAGGAGCAAGTAGAAAAACTGCATATTTAATTTTATCACCTCTGAAAGAAATTTTTGGTTTCAAATTGTTCTATTTTAATACAGAAAATATAATAGAAGATGATGTGAAAACAGTATGTGTTTGTGTTTTAAAATCACCTTCGTTGGCTTTAAAAATGTTGGGAACAAAAGTTTGCGGATTTAAATCTATTAGAGGAAACCAAGTGCTTTGTATTTGCACTTGTAATTTGTGCCCTTTTTTAAAAGTATGAAAAACATCTTGTAATTTAATATTGACATCTGTTTGTTTGTTTGGAATAAATGCTTCTGGATTAGAAAAGCTATTCCTGAATTTCCCACGCATTACTTCACTACGAACCATTAAATGATAATTACTCAGTTTTAAATGATCCTGCATACCTTCTTTTTGTTCTTCAATTTCATTTGGGTGTACATCAATAATTTTAACAATCCAATCTGCATCAGTACCTGTTGTGGCAACTTTTAATTTTGCCAATATGTCTCCAGCCAAAGTAAAATCATCTTGTAAAATTTCTGTTTCAAAAACTAATACATCAGGACGCCTTGCAGCAAAACGCTGGTCATCTGTCATATATTTTCTTGGAGTGAAAACAGTTTTAATATCTTCAGAATAAGGAACAGGGTGCTTAATGTCACTGATAAATTGTATTGCTTTTTCAGAGACTTGCTTTGTAGTTAGTCTTTGATTATTAGATAAGAAAGCAATTTCTTTTACAATATTTTCAGGAGGCCAACTATCATAGGTTTTCCATTCTTTTTTTCCACTATCAAATACATAAGCTTCGGGTAAGCCAGAATTATGATCTCCTTTACCTTTTAAGAAATGATTAAAGAATTTTGTTTCGATATTTTTTTGAAAGAACTCAGAAATTGAATCCCCAAAATAGTAATTACCCACAAAACTTTTACCTTTTGATCTTGCCCATGCACCATGATCCCATGGGCCAAAAACCAAAGTATTGTAATTGTTTGGGTTGTATTTTTCAATGGTTTTGTAGGTTTCTAATGGTCCATATAAATCTTCGGCATCAAACCAACCTCCAACAACCATAGTTGCTACTGATGGCTTTATATTTTTTAAATGTTGAATAAGCCCTTTTTTTTGCCAAACACTATCATAATTTGGGTGCTCTATTAATTCCTTCCAAAAGAAATCATCTACATGGTCATTACTTTTTAAGCTTGGATTATCAACAGATTTGTTTTGAAAATATTTATTTAAATTTTTTAAAGGTCCAGCATCTAAAAAGAATTGATATTGATCTTGGGTTTTGATTTTTGGAAAAGAATACCAAGCTGTATCAACAGGTTTATCTTTAGGGGTTCCAAAAAGTGGAGTTATTTTAAAATAGCTTAACAAGTAAGCCCCATTATGGTGAAAATCATCAAAAAAGAAATCAGCTATACAAGCTTGAGGTGATGCCGCTTTTAAAGCAGGGTGTGCATCTATTGTGGCGTAAGTAGAATAAAATCCAGGATATGAAATTCCCCAAATACCCACATTGCCATTATTATTTTCAACATTTTTAACCAACCAATCTATGGTATCAAAAGTGTCTGTGCTTTCATCAATGTCTTTATTAGATTTTTTGTTTGGAATATAAGCGCGCATATTATCATAAGTTCCTTCACTCATCCACCTACCTCTAACATCTTGGTAAACAATAATATTTCCTTGTTTCATTAAATGGATGTTTGGACCAATATTTTTTTGAAATACATCTTTACCATAAGGTCTTGTGCTGTATGGAGTTCTCTTTAATAAAATTGGGTATTTTTTACTTTTATTTTTAGGCGAATAAATTACCGTATGTAATTTAATACTATCACGCATGGTGATAACCACTTCTTGTTTGTTGTAGTTATCTTTAACGTAAGTATTTTGTTCTTCTTTAGCCTTATCGGATGGTCTATTTTTACATGAAGTAAGAGAGAAAATCAAAAAAATCAGTAAATAAAATCTAATAGTAATCTTTTTCATATATAGAGTATTTACAGTAAATCTACAAAAGAAAATAATAAGGTTAATACCTTTCTTGATGTACTTTGTAATTTGTTAAGAAAATAGGGTATAATTACTAAAAACAATCTTGATGTTTTGTTTTAAATATTATAATTCAAAAACCCCAAATCTAAAAAAAAAATACTTCTTTTAGATTTGGGGTTTTACTTCAATTATAATTCGGTTTACCACATATAATTTTTTTGTTTTGCCTGTTTTTTTATGGCATTAATCATTGCTTTGTCTATGCTTTTTATGTTTTTATCTTTTCTTTGTTCTGCTACATAAGTATTTCTTTTTTTATTTAGATCTTTAATTTTTTTCTGAATTTCTTCACGTTTTTTTCTTTCTTTAGCAACATACTTTTTTATGTCTTCAGTAGATTTGCCTTGTAAGTGTTTGGGTAATTTTTTCTTTTCTAGCTTACCATAGCTAAAGTCAGCTTCCTTTTCGGCATCAACCAAATCCCAAGATGAATTTTTATAAACTCTAGAACTTTTACTTACTGCTCTTTTTACAATAACAACTTCGTCAAGTTGTGCCGCATTTGAATCTTGAGTAGCCTGTAATCTCATTTTGTTTCTTCCGTTACTTCCGTAATAAATATAAGTATCATTCAATTGATTATTTAATTGAATAATCAAATCATCATAAGGTGAAGCAATATGAACAATTGTTTCGTTATGGTCAATTACCATATAATCACCATTGGTTGCTCTAGCTCCATCTTGCCATTTACCCGATACTCCATTTTGATAGCTACCACAAAACACGGTGTTTACAGTTACATTTTGTTCATTAGCTTGTGTAGTTGCATCTTTATAATTGATCTTTCCTTGTGTAAAAGGCTCGTTTCCAGCTATAAAAATAAGTTTTAAATCATTTTTATTGTTACCCCAATCTAATTGCTTTAATGAAGTTTGAATAACCTCACCACAAAATTCACTTCCACCATTGGTGCTGAGTGAAAATAGTTTTTCTGAAATTTCATCTAAATCAGAACTAAACCCAATTACTTGTCGGATATAACCTTCATAAGAAGATAAGTTATCATTGCCATATTCATAAACTGCGATAAGTAAATCAGGATCTTGATTTTCGCATTTAGCATAAGAAAGTTCATTTACAATTTCCCAAAGTTGTGTTTTGGCTTGGTTTATTAGGCCATCCATAGAGTTACTAGTGTCTAATAGTAAAGCAACTTTAATGGTGCTTTTCTTTTTAGGAGGTGTGTTATTTGCTGATACAATAAAGGTGTTTAAGATTAGTGTTAGTACAAGAAATTTAACTAGATTTTTCATAATATTTGTTTTAACAATTTTAGTTTTTTATTTTAAATTCAAGGTAAAAGTAATATCTAATAAAAGTGTATAAAACTGTAAATGAGTGACTGGTCTGTTTTAATGAGTAAACCATCTTTTTTAAATAGTTAAGCATAATATTCGCCTATTTTTATTGGCTAAAAGCTTATTTTTAGACACATACTATTTTATAAAATGGATTTTAGTGTGTAGCTTTACCGAGTTAAAAAACACTAATGAAAAGAAAACTAAACATATTTATTTTCTTCTTTTTCCTTTTTACTTTAGGAGTTGATGCGCAAATTTTAAATGAAGTAAATACGCCAAGTAAATTGTATTCTGATAGGGTTACCAATCAAGATGGTAATCCTTTAAGTGGAATTAATATTAGAGTAAAAGGAACTAATATTTCTACTACTACTAATATGGATGGTGAATTTACTATCAATGCAAAAAACGGTGATGTTATTGTATTGAGTAAAAATGGAAAGATTATTAATACTTACCGATTAAACGGAAGTATTTATTATGAAGTTGAAGACCAATCCAATCAAATAGAAGAAAGTAAAAGTAAAAAGCTACGTTCAATTTCTAAAAAAGCTAGATTAAATAACTCTGTTCAATTTCAAAAAGAATTAGACTTGGCTATTTTAAATATTGATAAAAACCCTACAAAAAGTGTCGATTTTATTGGAAATGCTTTGAAACATGCTAATAATAAGACTCAAATTTCACAGGCATATACAGTTTTAGGTGATGTTTATATGAACTTAAAACAATACGATTTAGCAGCAAGTAATTATAAAGTAGCTGTAGATAATTCAAAAAGTACAGGTATTCAATTAAAACTTGCCAAAGCATTTTTATTGAATAAAGAATATAAAAATAGCGAAAGTCAATATCATATTTCTCTAAAAAAAACAGGTATCACTACCATCCAAAAAGTTGAAATTCATGAAGGATTAGGGGATGTTTATTCAAATTTAAATCAACATAATAAAGCATTAAGCCACTACAAAACAGCGTTAAACCTTAATAAAAGAACCTCAAATATTAATAAAACCTCAAATTTAAATGCTAAGATTTCAAGCGAATTTGAGGCTGTTGGCGAAACGGATAAGGCAGAAGGTTATTTATTAAACCCTCAAAGTGTAGATGTAAAACAGAGTCCGCAAAAATCAGTAATTGAAAGTAAGCGGGCAGCAGATTTTTATAGCCGTAATAAGGTAGTTGACAAAGAAGTACAACTCCGTAAAGAAACATTAAAAAATTTAGAAGATTCTGATTTGGAAAACATTGTAATTGAAGATGTTACTTTAACTAAATCAAAAGCAAAATTAGACTTAGGAAATGCTTATTTAAAGCAGAAAAATTTTAAGGAAGCAATTCCATTACTTGAAGAAAGTGCTGCAGAAGCAGAAAGTACTTTTGATATTGAAACACAAAAAAATGCCGTTCAAAAACTATCTGAGGCTTATGTGTTTGTAGGTAATGATGATAAGGCGTTAAGCAACTATAAAAAATATGTTGCTTTGGTAGATTTGCTTTATAAGCAAAAAGAAAATGAAATTAATGAGGCTATAAGTTTAAGTAAAGATTTATCTGAAAAGCAAAATAGAATAACCAGTTTAGAAAAAGACAGAGAGCTTTCTGAAAGTAAATTACAATTGTATCAAACAGAAAAACAGTTAACAGTTGAAAATTATAGAAGACAAAAAATTATTATCTATTTCTTGATTTTTGGTGTATTATTATTGCTTTTATCTCTTTTTTGGATGTTTAGAAGCAATAAACAACGAAAATTAGCTAATAATTTATTGGCATTAAAATCGTTACGTACACAAATGAATCCTCATTTTATATTTAATGCATTAAACTCGGTAAACAGTTTTATTGCTCAAAATGATGAACGTACTGCGAATAGGTATTTGACTGATTTTTCTACATTAATGCGTAGTGTTTTAGAAAACTCTGAAGAGGATTTTATCTCGCTTGAAAAAGAAGTAACGTTATTAGGCTTGTATTTAAAACTAGAACATTCAAGATTTAAAGATAAGTTTGATTATGAACTTTTAGTTGATGATGCAATTGAGTTAAATCAATTTCAAATTCCACCAATGTTATTGCAACCATATGTTGAAAATTCGGTGTGGCATGGATTGCGGTACAAAAAAGAAAAAGGGTTTTTAAAGGTGCAGTTGCTCAAAAAAGATGAAGAAACGTTACAGATAGAAATTTCAGATAACGGAATTGGTAGAAAAAAATCGGCAGCATTAAAAACAGATTACCAAAAGAAAAAAAAATCAAAAGGAATGCAAAATATCAAACAGCGTATCACTATTTTAAATGAAATGTATAAAGATAAAGTAGATGTTTTTATTGAAGATATGTATGATGATGAAACTGGTACAAAAGTGATATTGACTTTAAAAAAGGATTAGAAAATTAGAATCAAAATATGCAATTAAAAACCATTATAGTAGAAGATGAGCAAACTAGCAGAGAAATTTTAAAAAATTATCTTGCTAAGTATTGTCCTACAGTTAAAATTGTTGGAGAAGCTCAAAATATTGATGAAGCTTTGGTACTTATCCGTAACAATGATTTAGACTTAGTATTTCTAGATGTAGAAATGCCTTATGGGAGCGGTTTTGATTTACTCGAAAAATTAGGAAGCACCAATTTTGAAGTAGTTTTTGTAACAGCATACGATCAATATGCTATTGATGCTTTAAACAAACATGCCTCGTATTACTTATTAAAACCAATTTCTATTGATGAGCTAATTAAAGCGGTTGATTATGTTACCGAAATTAAAGCTAGAGAAAATGATTTACAACATTCGGTTTTAGTGCCTAAAATAAATCCGGTGAATCAAAAAATAACAATACCTACACAAAGTGGATTCGAAGTTTTGCAAATGAATGATATTGTTTATTGCAAAGCAGACGATAATTATACAGAATTGTATTTGAATAATAACAAGATAAAATTAGTGAGTAAAACTTTAAAATATTTTGAAGATGCACTAAAAGAAAATGGGTTTGCACGGATACACAAATCATTTTTGGTAAACGTGGCATATATTACTTCGTATAAAAAAGGTAAAGGAGGTACCGTTGGTTTATCAAATGGTAAAGAACTAAGTGTTTCTGCTTCAAAAAAAGTAACGCTGTTGTCTTATTTTAAGTAAAACTACTCTCCAATTTTTCCAAATTCAACACCTTCAGAGTATGCTACTTTAATATCGTTTTCGCTAAATGATTTTTTAATATTTTCATGAGCAGCAAATAATACTTCCCAGTAATCATCTGGTTTAACATATGGTCTTACAGCGATTTGAATGTTGTGGCTTTCAAAATTTTCAATTCCTATTTCTGGCTGAGGCTCACTTAATATTTGAGGAATTGTTGAAAGTGCTTCGGTAATAATTTTCCTAACTTTAGGAAAACTTTCTTCATAAGGCATGGTAATATCTATTTCTAAACGTACCATTTCTTTTTTAGAATAATTTGTAACCACATCATTTGTAATTTTCGAATTAGGAATGATTAAGGTTTTGCGACCTGGAGTAACAACAACAGTATTAAAAACTCCAATTTCTTCAACTTTACCAAACTTATCGTCAATTTCAATCCAATCATTAACATGATATGGTTTCAGTGAT
>JADGEA010000429.1 GCA_016744615.1 Flavobacteriaceae bacterium | reverse complement strand
ATTTGCGGTAGTAAAAAGAGGAACTCCTTATGTAGAAATCCAAAAATATGCAGCTTAATAATAAACTTTAAATTAATAGGTTTTGACCTTGGAATACGTGTATGAAACGTAGCGTATAAATAGACGCTAACTTTTCGGATTAAACACAGAGCCGAATCTTTAATTTTTATGTTTACTTTTTCTTTTCTAAATATAACCAAATTAAAAATTTGGCGGTCTTTGCAAATAAACACAAACCTCTCGGAAAGTCTTTATTAGCTATGTTTTATACACGTTGTTACCTGCTTTTAAAGCCTTGACTAACTATTTCTTAATTAGTTTTAATACTACAGAATTATTATTATTTATATCTAATCTTATAAAATATATCCCAGCTTGTAAATAAGAAACATCAATGTTATTTTGAGAATTAATGTATTGACTTATTATTCTACCAAAAGAATCTGTAATCGTAATAGACGCTATCTCTTTACTATTAGTGAATTGAATAATATTTGATGTTGGATTTGGATAAACAGCTATTTTAGATAAATCAAAATCTCCAACCAATAAAATAAGATCACTAATGTCAAAAACTTTTGCATATCCTTCTTCGGATCCACTTTGTTGTATATTAAGTTTAAAAGCACCTATGACAATACTACTGCCATCGCCTGATATACTTAAATTTGATCCGAAATAGTCAGATAAACCTTCACCAATAATATCATTACCTAATTGAATCCAATTCATATTGTGAAGTTGGTATAATTTAACTAATCCATGTCTATTTCCATTAAAAAATACTGAGGAAGCACCAATTGCTATTTTGTTACCGTCATTTGATGATGTCACCTTATAAAAACCTCCTTCTACAACATCTCCGTAAATAGTATTGCCGATTTGTGTCCAACTTGAATTAATATAATCAAACACTCTAACAAAACCATTATGGTTTGGAAAATCACTACCGCCTACAATAACCCTGTTACCGTTATTCGATAATGAAATATCCGCTCCAAAATGTTCCTCATTATTTTCGCCAATTATATCGTTACCTAATTTATTCCAAGTAGTTCCTTCATATTCAAAAATCCGAGTCAATCCTACATGAGTAAGATTATTAACATTGAACTGATTGCAAGTTATACCTACTCGTTGACCATCATCTGAAATTGTGACAGCAAATCCAAAAAGAATTTGATTAACATCACCGACAATATTTGAGCCTATCTGATTCCAATCGGTTCCATCGTATTCGAATACTTTTGCATGTCCACGACCGTTACTACCATTGCGTTCTCCGACAATTAAGCGATTACCGTTTGCTGATAACGACAAACTGCTTCCAAAACCGTCATCGTCTCCATCTCCAAATAAAGTCGTTCCTAATTGAACCCAATCGGAACCTATAAGTTGATAAATTTTCACTTGACCATATTCAGGATTAGTATCCAAAACAGCTGCACCAACTGAAACAATATTTCCATTCGATGACATTGAAACCCTGTACACAGATGTGTTATTTGGAAAATCAGTATTAACGTCATTGCCAATTTGAACCCACTCATCTTCTAAATATTCATAAACTCTAAATCCCCAATTGCTTTTACCACCACCGCCTACTATAATTCGACTTCCATCTGCTGAAATAGAAGAAGATGTAGATAAAGAGAAAAAAGGTTCTGTAACTTCAATGTTTTCACCTATTTGGGTTTGTCCAAAAAAAGTCAAAGAAGTCAAGAAAAAACTTAGTACTATATATTTTAGCATTTTTCTTTGTTTTAATTGCAGGTAACGTTGTTGTGTATGGTTAGTTGCGTGTTTAAGCAACTAATTTAGTAAATAAAACAC
>JADGEA010000191.1 GCA_016744615.1 Flavobacteriaceae bacterium | reverse complement strand
TTGGTTTTAATTTAATGGTTTTTGTATTTTTATGGTGGATATTTTTCCTGCGGAAAATATCCGCGCTATTAACCGTTAAAAAATCTTAACCGCGACGTTAGCTGCAAGGCGGAGAAAAAACCAGCCGCACAAATAGCACATTTGGTTTTTGCCGACACAAAAGCCAACACTGAAAAACCAAAAGAGCTATTTTTTAGCCAACGCTCGAATGAAATAAGGGAAACCGTAAAATGATTAAAATTAAAGAACGTATTTTGAAACATTCCAACTAACCGAAAATTATGGAGATAACCGAAAAGCTACTGCTTGAATTACAAAACCGACTTAAAGTTGGTAGCAGAAGAGGTGTCCATCTAAATGCGATACCAGCACGTTCGAGGTATAAATTTGACCTAACAAGATTATCTCATATAGATGAAAATTTACCGCAAAACTTCATCAATGCCCTTTTATCCGAACAACGCTTAAAATTTAAAGTAAGCTGGAAAGACAATGTGCCTGATTTGAATTCACTTTTTGAAGATGACCAAGTTCAATTAGTAAAAATCACTAAATCATTTGAAAACTTAATCAATCAAACTGATGCTATTGAATCAGAAAAAGGAATAAATACGTTTGGATTTGGGTTTCCTCTACTCGTAAGAAGAGACCAATCTGATAAAAAACTGACTGTTGCTCCAATACTAATTTGGTCATTGAAAATAAAAAGAACCAAGGAGTTTAATACTTGGGTTATTATAAGGGACGAAGATGACCCTATTTATATCAATGAAGTTCTTATTAATCATTTACAAAGTGATTCACAAATAGAAATTGAGCCAATATCTCCAGAATTATTGGATGATGGTTTAATCGATAAAGAAGAACTAATTGATATTTGTGTTAATTTAATAGAAACAATTAACAGCACATCTCCAAATGACTTACGAGATACTTTCAAGCAAAAAATTGAAAACATCAAATCCATCTCTGACAAAAAACATTACGAAAAACTACCGCTTACATCAAACAATTCATTTATTGACTTTGGAGGACTATTTTCAATTTTTGAAGTTCAAAAACAAAATATCATTTACGATTATGTGAATTTACTTGACCTTGAAGGAACAACAATTGACCTTGAAGATATGGATGAACATTCTTTTCAACCAATTTCATCTGTTGAAACAGACCCTTCTCAGCAAAGCATTCTACATTCCTTAAAAAATACACGTAACATTTTAATTCAAGGTCCTCCAGGAACAGGGAAAAGTCAGTCATTAACTGCTATTTTAATTAATGCTTTAGAAAACCATAAAAGAACGATTGTAGTCTGTGAAAAAATTACTGCTTTAAATGTTTTAAAAGAAGCTCTTGATAAAAAAGGACTTTCAAATTTGAATGTCCAAATTACAGAAGTTCAAAAGTCAGGAAGAAGAAATGTCGTTTATTCTGTAAGAGATAGAATTGAAAATACTCAATACCGTAGGTATAGATATACACATTCTAAAGAAACATTAGATAATATTATTGATAAAGCTAAATCACTTATTGATTCGATTAATAAAAAACATCTAAAATTAGGCGAGAAATTAATTGGAAATAAGAATTGGACGCATATTGTTGGCTCATTCTTGTCTCAATTAAAAGGAAATGAAGAAGAGTACAAACTTGACATTGAAAAAGGAGCTTTTAAATATGACTCAACTGAACTAAATGAATTTCTTGAGCTTATTAGAAAAGGTAATAATCTTTATAATGACTTCAAGCCGAATAAAGAAATTTCCTTCTTAAACTCCTCAAAACTACTTGGTGATAATCCATATTTAATTGAACAACAATTAAAAGATGATTTTGCAGATTATAAATCTGAATTGGCATCTATTTTAGAAAAAATATCAAAATATGAAAGCGAGTATAATCAAATAAGAAATTCACAATTAAAAGAACAACTCCAATCAATATTTAAAATTGATGGCAAAATTCAGAAATTAGTCGCTAAAAACAAGGGTAATTTAGATTTCCATCAAGAGGAAAAAACAAATGGAATTTTCTATAAAGCTATTTCTTTATTCTCAAAAGAAAAGAAGCAAACAAGAATTGACCAACAACTTATTAATTCCTTGTTTTTAAAGTTAGAGACAAATATTGAAGGCTGTAATGATGTGATTTCAATTAAATTATCTAATGAAATTAAAAGTAAAGTATCAAACCTTTCAAACTATAAGGAATCTTTAAAAGAGATAGAAATAAATTTCAAAAGCAAAGTAAAAGATGAATTTGGAAATTTGAATCTAATCCAAGAAATTCATCAAGATTTTGATACGCCTACATTACAATCGATAAAAGAAAAACTTGAATCATTAAAAAATAAAATCTCTCTTGATAATTGGTCAACTACTGTTGTAAAAGGAAAAACAGAAGAAATTTTAATAAATAGTATTCAAGAAATAATTCAAAATAAAGAAGATTATTTTTCCAACGATAACGATTTGTTCTCCTCTGAATTTAAATGGTTTCAGTACTACAACTCACTCTCAAAACAGAATAAAAAAATAATCAACCAGCTATTAGAAAAAGTAAATTGGAAAAAAGTGTTTCTAATTTACTATTTAAATTCTATGCTTGTTAATTCTGCAAATATTAATTTACCAACAGACGATAAAGACCACCAAGAACTAACTAATTCATTGGCTAATCTTGAAGATGAACAATTAAAATATATCCGTGAATATTGGTTTTCAAAACAAATTGATGCAACAAGAGAATTTGACGTAAGTAACCAAAACTTATCAGTAGAAAATTTATACAACAAAAGAAAAAGTAACAACCATCAAAGGTTATCCCTCAGACAAATAGTAAAATATGATTTAGAACTATTCACAACCTTTTTCCCAATAATTTTAACTACACCTGATGTTTGTAGTAACTTGTTTAAAGGTAAAAATCAATATTTCGACATTGTAATGTTTGACGAAGCAAGTCAATTAAAATTAGAAGATAATTTACCTGCCTTGTTAAAAGGAAAACAAATTATAATTGCAGGAGATGAGCATCAAATGCCTCCTTCAAATTACTTTAGTAAAATATTTGATGGCTCAATTGATGATGAAGATGATTTTGAAGAAGAAGATGAAATTAAAGTTGATAGGGATAATATTTTATTGTCTTGTGAATCTCTCCTTGACTTTGCTTCAGAACTGAGCTTTGAGAAAAAACATTTGGATTTTCATTATAGGTCAAGACATCCTTATCTAATTGACTTTTCAAACTATGCTTTTTATAATCAAAGATTAAAACCTTTACCAAATGGATTTGAATATACTCCAATCAAATATATTCAAGTAAATGGCACTTATTCTGACCATACAAATGAGGTTGAAGCAGAAACTGTTCTGTCTATTATAGAAAATAATATTAATCGTTTGCCAAATGGTGAATATCCATCAGTTGGTATTGCTACATTTAATATTCATCAGCGAAATCTCATTTTAAGCAAAATCAACGAAAGGCGTAAATTTGATAGTTATTCAGAATTCAACGAAAAAATATTAGAACTTGAGGAAAATGGATTGTTCGTTAAAAACTTGGAAAATATTCAAGGAGATGAACGAGATGTAATAATTTTAACTACAACTTATGGAATAAATAAAGACGGTAAATTTGCACATCGTTTTGGCTCAATAAATCATCAAAAAGGATACAAACTATTAAATGTAATTATTACAAGAGCGAAATACAAAATCTATGTATGCTCTTCTATTCCAGAGGAAGTATTTCTTAACTATAAAGAATATTTATCAGTTGAAGGTTCAAATAATAGGCGAGCTGTTTTCTTTGCTTATTTAGCTTATTGTAAATCTGTGAGCGATAATGACACAGAACAAAGATTAGCAATTCTAAATACACTCTCTGACAATACAACTAAAAGTTCTACACTTGGTATTTTAAACGAAGACCTTGAATCTCCATTTGAAGAAGAAGTTTATGAAGCATTAGTAGACCATTTTGATGAAACTAAAATAATTCCACAATTGCAATTTGCAGGATTTAGAATTGATTTAGTTTATGATTCAAAAATTATTGGAGTTCCAAAAATAGCAATTGAATGTGATGGAGCTGCTTATCATTCAAGTCAAGAAGCATATCTATATGACAGACATAGACAAAAAATACTTGAAGGTCACGATTTTGTTTTTCATAGAATATGGAGTACAAATTGGTGGAGAAATCCAAAAAGAGAAACAAAAATATTAGTTGAATTTATTAAAAACATTGAAAACAGCAATCATTCGGCTTTTGAAGATAAATCGACTACAAGTTTAGCATTTACAGACAACATTGAATTAATAGAAAATGAAGTTGCAAAAGTAGCTCCTATTCTTCAAAAGGATTTAAAAGAAACTATTGAAGCCATTAGTGAAAAAGAAATTGTGCAAACTGAATTGTTTGAAAACCTTGTACAATTAAATAGCAAAGTGAAAGTGAAATACTTGAATAACGGAAAAGACCTCAAAATTCAATTAGTTGAGAAAGAAATTAGAAGCCCTGAGAAAGCAAATGGAATTCAAAAAATAAATGTAAAATCACCGTTAGCAGTATCAATTTTTGGAAAAGCAGTTGGAGAAACTACTAAAGTCGGAAATTTAGATAACTATGTGAAAATATTAGAAATTGTGAATGAATAAGCCAACGCTAAAAGCCATACACATTTGCAATTCGCTAAAGCCGACACACGAGCCAAAATTGCAAAAGAGTATGTCTTGCCAACGCTATCAACAGAACGGAAAAGAAAGCCCAGACAGCTAACAACGTGTATAAAACATAGCTATTACAGGCTTTCCGAGAGGTTTGTGTTTATTTGCAAAGACCGCCAAATTTTTAAATTTGGCTTTTAAGATTGATAAGTTAAAAACAAAATATAAAAATTCGGCTCTGTGTTTATCCGAAAAATTAGCGTCTTTTTACACGCTACGTTTCATACACAAGACCGTTATGCCCAATTACACAATAAGCAACAACTCAAATAATTAATGAATAGCAGAACTATAAGACAAGAATATTTAGAAAAACTTAACATAGTTGTTGAGTATATTAATAATAATTTAGATAAGAAAATTACAATCTCAAAATTATCAAGATTATCAAATATATCTCAATTTCATTTTCATAGAATAATAAAAAGTTTATTGGGAGAGCCAGTAGGTAATTATATAACACGAACTAAGGTAGAAACAGCATCTGTATTAATTAGGTATACAAATCTTGAAATTAATGAAATTGCATTTAAAGTTGGGTATGAAAATGCTTCTTCTTTAAATAGAGTTTTCAAAAAGTATTACAATATTTCGCCAACAGAATATAGAAATAACAAAGCAATAAAACTTAGTCCGATTGTAAAAAAAACAAATAGTATAATACTTCAAGAGCCAAAAATAATTACAATTCCCGATAAAAATGTTATCTATCTTCAAAATGTAGGAGTATATGAAAAAGAAAGCATTACTAATATTTGGAATAAGCTAAGTAGCTTTGTTGAAAAGAATAATTTATTCTATAATGGAATTGAAAATTTCGGAATTAGTTATGATGACCCATCGGTTACCGCTCCCGATAAATGTCGTTATGAAGCTTGTTTTACTCTAAATATTCCAATTTCTCCAAACGGAGAAATTGGAATAAAAAAAATAAAAGGCGGAAAATTTGCAGTTTTCACTTACAAAGGGTCTTACACAGATTGGGAAGCTGTATATGATTATATTTTTGATTGTTGGCTTGTAAATAGTAATTATAATTTAAGAAATCTGCCAATAATGGAAAAATATTTAACTTTGAATAATAACTCCGAATTAAACATAGAAATATTTTTACCAATAACAAAGTTTTTATAATGGCTTTTGCTTAATTTATCTTTCGACCAAACATTCTTTTCAAATATCCTTCTTTATCAATAAAATGGCTTAATAACGCTCCTGATATGTGTAGAAAAATTGCTGCAATCATTAGATATTCTGAAAAGGTATGCAAAAAACTACCTGTATTTGCAAAACCTTCATTTAAAGGTATCATTTCATATGCATTTTGTGGATTAACATTTGCACTAAACAGCTCTGTGCCAAATATATATAATCCAGAGCCACCTGCAACTGACATTAGAATACCTGATATAGGAAATAATAAAGCTGTAAAAAACAAAACCCATTTTACTATTTTTGCAACTTTCTGCTTAACTGTTTTTTTATCAGACAAAGGTGGCAACCATCCTTTTTTTATTCTGCCAATAATCTGAAATATGATGACCATTAGCAATATTGAGCCAATTGATGAGTGAATAGCATATAAATCAAAATCCTCAATTTTAACCATATAAATACCCATTTGAATTAACGCCAATATGCATAGTCCAATAGACCAGTGTAAAATAATGGTTAGTCTTGATAATTTAATCTTTGTGTCCTTCATTTTATATATTTTTAATTAATCAGCAATAGTTACATACTCGTGAGTAAACTCATCAGAATTAATTTGTTTTAATATTAAATCGGCAACATCTGCTCTACTAATATTAACACCATTTTCGGGTAATACTGTTTTTGATATTCTATAAGCTCCTGTTTTGGATTTATTATTTAGCCTTAAAGGCCTTATACCTGTCCAAAGAATATTTCTGTTTTTATCCAAGATGCTTTCAGCTCTCCTCATATCTTCGTATGTTCCTTTTAACATTGGACGAATAACAGTTTTGTGAATTAAAGCCTCATTTGGGTCAGGAACAGTTCCCACAGACAATAGTGCAATAAATCGCTTCTTATTGTATTTATTCATTGCATCAATTATATTTCTATATCCATCAGAATACAGTGTTGTAGGTTTGTAAGCTTTCTTTAAACTGGTTCCTGTTCCAACAGTTGAAATAATTACATCAACATCATTAACAAACTTTTCAAAAGTTTCTATATTTAAAATATCACCTTTTACTATATTCAAGTTCGTATGATTAATTATAATGTTTTTAGGCTCTCTTACAACGGCTATTACATTGTAATTATTTTCAAGAGCTTGTATCATAACTTCTTTTCCCGTTAGCCCTGTTGCTCCAAATAATAAAATATTCATATTTGTCAGATTTAATTTATGCAAAATTACAACCAAAAAAAAAATCAGACTTATCTTATCTTGCTATAATTGAAAAATCTTATCTTTGAAAATAAAAAGTCGAGTAGGTAAAGGGGAATTTCACCCCTAAACCTCTCACAGAACCGTACGTGAACCTCTCGATTCATACGGCTCTTCTTAACCAAGTCGCTAC